>JAEYVD010000513.1 GCA_023432075.1 Pseudomonadota bacterium
AAATCGTCTTTCTGAACACCAATCCCGCATCCACCCTGCTGCTGGGCCAGGCCCGCGGCGCGGCGCTTTGCGCGCTGGCCGACAGTTCGCTGGACGTGCACGAGTACACCGCGCTGCAGATCAAGAAGGCCGTGGTCGGCACCGGCCGCGCCGCGAAAGAGCAAGTGCAGATGATGGTGCAGCACCTGCTGGCGCTGGATGGCGTGCCGGCCCCCGACTCGGCCGACGCGCTGGCCTGCGCAATCTGCCACGCGCACGTGGGACCGCTGCAGGACAAGCTGGAGCGCCTGGGCAGCGCCCTGCGCATGGGCGGCAAGACCCGCATCCGCAATGGCCGGCTGATCGGCTGAGCGCCCTCCCGTATAGAATCCCCGCATTCGCCGCGCGTTCCGCGGCCGCCACCATTGCAGGCCTCTCACCATGATCGGAAGAATCACCGGAACCCTGATCGAAAAACTGCCCCCCACGATCTGCGTGGATGTGGGCGGAATCGGGTATGACATCGACGTGCCCATGAGCACGCTGTATTCGCTGCCCGAGACGGGCGCGCGCGTCACGCTCTACACGCACCTGACCGTGCGCGAAGACGCGCACATCCTGTATGGATTTGCCTCGGCCGGCGAGCGCAGCGCGTTCCGTGAACTCATCAAGGTCAGCGGCATCGGCGCGCGCACGGCGCTGTCCGTGCTGTCCGGCCTGTCGGTCGCGGACCTGGCGCAGGCCATCACGCTGCAGGAGTCCGGCCGCCTGACCCGCGTGCCCGGCATCGGCAAGAAGACCGCGGAACGGCTGCTGCTGGAGATGCGCGGCAAGCTGGGCGCGGACATCGGCGCAGCGGCGCACGTCACGCACGACAACCAGTCCGACATCCTGAATGCCCTGCTGGCGCTGGGTTACTCCGAGAAGGAATCGCTGTCGGCGCTGAAGACGCTGCCCGAAGGCGTGGGCGTGTCCGACGGCATCAAACAGGCGCTGAAGGCGCTGGTGCGCTAACTGGCGCTAGGCCGCCTTGCCGTGCTGCAGGTAGCGCGGCGCCACGGCCTCCAGGCCCGTGGGCACCACGTGCAACTCGGGGGCGATCGGCCCGCCGCAGACGTTGTCGCGGCGCAGGGAATCCAGATTGTCGCGCGACATCAGCGGCGTGCCCGGCATGCATTCGAACAGACGGGCCTGCATGCGCCCCACCCCCATCGGCATGCTGATGACGGGGCGCGGATGCCCGCTCCAGGCGGCGCACAGCCGGGCGATCTCGCCCAGCGTGTAGACCTGCGGCCCGCCCAGTTCATACGTCTTGCCGCAGGTGTGCGTGTCGGCCAGCGCGTTGACCATGGCGGTCACCACATCGCCCACATAGATAGGCTGCATGCGCGCATTGGCGCCCGCCAACGGCAGCACCGGCAGCCACCGCGCCAGCGACGCGAACATATTGGTGAAGTTGTCGTCGGGTCCGAAAAGCACCGACGGACGGAAGATCGTCCAGCCGATGTCGCGCCGGCCCTGGTAGGCCGCTTTGATGGCGGCCTCGCCGTCGCCTTTGGACCGCTGGTACATGCTGTCGCCGCTGGAATCGGCGCCCAGCGCGCTGACGTGAAGCAAACGCCGCACGCCATGACGCACACAAGCCTGCGCAATGCGCTGCGGCAGATGCACGTGGGCGCGCGCGAAATCGGACCCATATGGCCGGCCCACGTTGCCATGCAGGATGCCCACCAAGTTAATGACGGCATCGCAGCCCTGAACCATGCCGTCGAGCGCGGCATCGTCGTGGATGTCAGCTTGAAGCAGCGTGACGGTGGGAAGTAATTGCAGGTCGCGTCCGCGGGCAAGGAGCCGCGTGGGCACGACGATCTGATGCGGGTCCGCGCAAAGCCGTGCTACCAAGTGGCGGCCGATGAAGCCCGTGCCGCCAACGACAAGGATACGCATGGCGTAGCCTCCGGTTCGTCAGGATCGAGGTTCGATTCTGCCCTGCAAGGTCGGCATGCGCAAGCGCGCGCGAACGGGCCGCCGCGCGCGCCGCTTGATGCGCGTCAGCCCGCCAGCAGCTTGGCGTAGGCCGGAAGATCCACGTTGCCGCCGCTGATGATGACGCCTACCCGGGCTCCGCGCACAGGCACCACGTTCTGCATGACGGCGGCCGCCGCCAGGCAACCCGTGGGTTCCACGACCATCTTCATGCGTTCGGCAAAGAATTTCATGGTCGTGACGAGCTGTTCATCCGTCACCGTGACGATGTCGCGCACGTACTTTTGAATGAGGGGGAAAGTGAGATTGCCCAGATGCGTGGTGGCCGCGCCGTCGGCCAGCGTCTTGGGCGCAGGGATTCGGACGATTTCACCCTTGCGCAGAGACTGCTGCCCGTCATTGCCGGCTTCGGGCTCCACGCCGTAGACCAGGCAGCGCGGGCTGAGCGCAAAGGCGGACAGGGCCGAGCCCGACAGCAGACCGCCGCCGCCCAGGCACACGAAAAGATAATCGAGCTCGCCGACTTCCTCGAACAATTCCTTGGCGGCGGTGCCCTGCCCCGCGATCACGTCCTCGTGGTCGTACGGCGGAATCAGCGTGGCGCCGGTTTCGGCCTGGATGCGACGGGCGATGGTCTCGCGGTCTTCGGTGTAGCGGTCGTACGTGACGATCTTGCCGCCATAGCCTTCGGTGGCCGCGCGCTTGGCCGCGGGCGCGTCCAGCGGCATGATGATGGTGGCCTGGACCCCTTGCAGCCGGGAGGCCAGCGCGATGGCCTGCGCGTGATTGCCCGACGAGAACGTCACCACGCCCGCGGCCCGCTGCTCGGGCGTGAGGCGCGCGATCGCGTTGTAGCCGCCCCGGAACTTGAAGGCGCCCATGCGCTGGAAGTTCTCGCACTTGAAGAACAGCGACGCGCCGGCGATGGCGTCGGCGGTGGCCGAGGTCAGGACGGGCGTGCGGTGTGCGTTGCCGGCCAGGCGCTCGCTGGCGCGCGCGACATCATCATAGGAGGGCAATTCGGGCTGCATGGAATAAGGTCCTTAGATCGCGAGGGGGAAACGAAACCCTCGGATCATAAACCCGCCGGCGCGATTTGCGCGCCGCCCGAAGGCATGACGGCGCGAGGGCAGCCTATTTGCCGAAGAGGTCGCCGCTGCCGCCCGTGGTGCCTGCGGGCGGCGCGAGGCCCAGGTGGCGCCACGTGGTCAGCGTGGCCGTGCGGCCGCGCGGCGTGCGTTGCAGATAACCGTGCTGGATCAGGTACGGCTCGATGACGTCCTCGATCGTGTCGCGCTCTTCGCCGATGGCCGCGGCCAGGCTGTCCACGCCGACCGGACCGCCATCGAACTTGTGGACGATGGCTTCGAGCAGCTTGCGGTCCATCAGGTCCAGGCCCTGCGGATCGACTTCCAGCATGGCGAGCGCGCGGCCCGCCACGTCGGCATCGATGGTGCCGCCCGCCTTCACTTCGGCGTAGTCGCGCACCCGGCGCAGCAGGCGGTTGGCGATACGCGGCGTGCCGCGGGCGCGGCGCGCCACCTCGGCCGCGCCGTCCGGCGTGATGACGGCATTGAGCAGGCCCGCGCTGCGCGTCA
>JAEYVD010000845.1 GCA_023432075.1 Pseudomonadota bacterium
GGTTAGAGCGCCACGTTGACATCGTGGAGGTCGTTGGTTCGATTCCAATACCGCCTACCAAATTCCTGCAAAGGTGTGTTCGATAGAGCTAGTCGAACGCAGACCTGAAAAAGCCGCGACAGTCTTATGACTTCGCGGCTTTTTGCTTTTCGGCGCGTCATTGCTGCGCGCATCTGTGCTGCATTCATCGGCGCGTGGCGCGATTCCGGTATTTGATGCATTTGATACCTGCGCCGCTCTATTCCATCTTCTTCCATTCAAAAGCCCGCCCATGCACTTCACCTTGAAGGCGTTCATTCTGGCGCAGTTGTTGTGGTTGCCCGGCTGCGTGATCAAGGCGCCCGCGCAAGCCGATGCGCGCAACGACGAGGCGCCGATGTATGCGGGCAAAGACCGGCGTGCGGCCGCTGCGTTGCGTGCGGGCGACGAACAACTGGCCGCCGAGGCCGTGAACGTGTTTGGATCGCCTGCCACGGCAGCACAGGCGCGGGTCGAGCAGGGCTACCGCCTCTTTCGCGAAGACCAGCCCAGCCTGGCCATGCGGCAATTCAATCAGGCGTGGCTGCTCAACCCCGACAACGCCGAGGTTTACGCGGGTTTTGCGGTCGTGCTGGAAAACCAGCGCAAGGTCTGCCAGGCGATGAGCATGATGGATCGTGCGATCAGCTTGAACCCGCCGGCGTTTCGCGGCATCTACGCGGATGCAGGGCGGATCGCGGCGCGATGCGCGGCCGAAGACAAGACGCTGCCCCCCGAAGCGCGTATCGCGGCGACGACGCGGTCCGATGAGTGGTACCGCAAGGGCGAAGCCGTCGAGCCTGACAAGGGCTATCTGTATGCCTCGTGGGCGACGGCCTATTACTGGCGCGGCCAGTACGGGGAGGCCTGGGCGATGGTCCACAAGTCACGCGCGGCGGGCGGCAGTCCCGATGCGCAATTCGTCAGGATGTTGCGCGCCAGGATGCCGGAACCCGCGGCGTCGTAAATCAAGCGGGGCACCGTGCCTGGCGGACTGCCGCCCGCCATTTGCGATATCCTGCACACCATCATGATGAGAGCACTTTGGTTATGCCTGGGCTGCCTGATGCTGGCGTTGGGCGTCATCGGCGCCTTTTTGCCAGTGATGCCGACGACGATCTTCCTGATCCTGGCGGTGGCCTGCTTTTCCCGGTCGTCGCCCCGGCTCGAAAAATGGCTGCTGGATAGCCCGACATACGGTCCGTCGCTGCGCGCATGGCGCGACGAGGGCGCGGTGTCGCGTAAAGGCAAGACGTATGCGAGCCTGGGCATGGCGGCGGGCTACGTGATCTTTTACTGGAGTGCTCATCCCTCGTTGCCGCTGGCCATCGGTGTGGGGATTTTCTTTTTGGCCAGCGCGGCTTATGTGCTCAGCCGGCCCAGCCCACGCGCGGGCGGCCCGGCCAGCAAGCCGCCGCGCGAATAGCCCGCGCTCCCGCCTGCAGCCCGACCCGTCCTCAGTGCGAGTGCCGCGGATCCCCGCGCGTCTCCACCACCTTCAAATACAGCGTCGCCGCCTCCAGGCATCCACCCGTCGACAGCTGTCCCACGGTCTGCCGGTAGAGCTCCTGCCACGGCGTCTGCGACGGGGGCGCTTCGTACGGCGGCTCCTGGCGGCGCCGTTCCAGTTCCGATTCGTCCACCTGCAAGATGACCGACCGCTGGTTCAGGTCCACGCGAATCCGGTCGCCTGTGCGCAGCAGCGCCAGCCCCCCGCCCACGGCGGCTTCGGGCGACATGTTCAGGATGGACGGGCTGGCCGAGGTGCCGCTCTGGCGGCCGTCGCCCAGACAGGGCAGGGACTCGATGCCGCGCTTGATGAGGTGCGAGGGCGGGGCCATGTTCACGACTTCCGCGCTGCCGGGGTAGCCCACAGTGCCGGCGCCGCGGATCACCAGGATGCAGTGTTCGTCAATGTTGAGCGCGGGGTCTTCGATGCGGGCGTGATAATCCTCGGGGCCTTCGAACACGATGGCGCGCGCGTCGAAGGCGTTTTCCGACCCCGGTTCGGACAGGTACGCCCGGCGAAAGGCTTCGCCCACGACCGACATCTTGATGATGGCGCTGTCAAAGAAGTTGCCCGACAGCACGATGAAGCCGGCGCGGTGCTTGAGCGGCGCGTCGCAGCTTCGGATGACGTCCGTGTTGTGGGTCTTGGACGCGGTGGCGATGTCGCCGATGGTCTTGCCGGACACGGTCCGGCAGTCCGGATGCAGACGGCCTGCCGCCAGCAGCTCGTGCAGCACGGCCGGCACGCCTCCCGCGCGGTGAAAGCCCTCGCCCAGATGCTCGCCCGCCGGCACGCAGTTGACCAGCAGCGGCACGTCTTCGCCCAGCCGTTGCCAGTCGTCCAGGCTGAGGTCGACGCCCATGTGGCGCGCGATCGCGATCAGGTGGGGCGGGCAGTTGCTGGATGCGCCCAGCGCCGAGGCCACGACGATGGCGTTCTCGAACGCTTCGCGGGTCAGGATCTGCGACGGCCGCAGGTCTTCGCGCACCATGTCGCAGATGCGCATGCCGGTGGCATAGGCCATTTGCCCGCGCTCGCGATACGGCGCCGGGATGCTGGCGCAGGTGGGCAGCGACATGCCCAGCGCTTCGGCCAGCGAGTTCATCGACAGGGCGGTGCCCATGGTGTTGCAGTGGCCGATCGACGGGGACGATGCCGTGGCAAGCGTCATGAAGCCTTCGTAATCCAGCTTGCCGGCCGCCATCAGGTTGCGCGCGTGCCAGATGACCGTGCCCGACCCCACGCGCTGGCCTTCATGCCAGCCGTCCAGCATGGGACCGCCGGACAGCACGATGGCGGGAATGTCCACCGTCGCCGCCGCCATCAGGCAGGCGGGCGTTGTCTTGTCGCACCCCGTGGTCAGCACCACGCCGTCCAGCGGATAGCCGTGCAGAATCTCCACCAGGCCCAGATACGCCAGGTTGCGGTCCAGCGCCGCGGTGGGCCGCCGTCCCTGTTCGGCCAGCGGGTGCACCGGGAATTCCATGGGAATGCCGCCGGCGTCGCGGATGCCCGCCTTGATGCGTTCGGCCAGCGCCAGATGGTGGCGATTGCAGGGCGCCAGGTCGCTGCCTGTCTGCGCGATGCCGATGATCGGCCGCCCGGACTGCAGTTCCTGGCGTGTCAGGCCGTAGTTGAGATAACGCTCGACATAGATCGCCGTCATGTCGGCGTGCGAGGGATCGTCGAACCATTTCTGGCTGCGCAGTCGGCGGGGTGTCTGGGACATGGCTGTCTCGCTTTGCTTCGGTTGCATACAGGCCCGGATCCGCAGGGGAACCGGGCCGACGCGGCTAGTTCCGCGCCTTCTGGATTTCGTCGTTCAACTGCTTGATCAGTTCCGGCCCGAGTTCCTGGGTGTACTTGTCGACCACGGGCTGCACCTTCTGGCGCATGCGGGCCACTTCCTCCGGCGAGACGGTGTTGATCTTCATGCCGTTCTTCTCAAGCGTGCCCATGGCCTTGGTGGAATCGGCGCGGCTATCCTGCCGCTCGAAGTCGCGCGATGACGCGGCTGCCTGGCGGATCAGCTTCTGTTCCTCGGGCGAGAGCGTGTCCCACCACTTCTTGGAGGCCATCACCACCCACGGCGTGTAGACGTGGCGCGTGATGGTCAGGAAGGGCTGCACCTCGTAGAACTTGCTGCTCTGGATCGTGGTAATGGGGTTCTCCTGGCCGTCCACCGTGCGCGTTTCCAGCGCAGTGAACAACTCCGAGAACGGCATCGGCACGGCATTGGCGCCCAGCGTGTTGAAGACGCCCAGCGCAATCTGGTTCTGCATGACGCGCAGCTTGATGCCCTGCAGGTCCTCGGCGCGCGTGATCGGACGCTTGGAGTTCGTCATGTTGCGAAAGCCGTTTTCCCAGTAGACCAGGCCGACCAGTCCCTTGGCTTCCAGCTTCTTGAGCAGCTCTTGTCCGAGCTGGCCGTCCAGCACCGCGTCGGCTTCCTTTTCGCTGTTGAAGAGGAAGGGCAGGTCGAAGACGCCGAACTCCTTGACCATGCCGGCCAGCGGCGCGGTCGACCCCACCATCATTTCCTGCGCGCCGCCCACCAATGCGCTCTGCATCTGCTCGTCCGACCCGAGGTTGGCCGAGCCAAACGTCCTCATCTTGAGCTTGCCGCCGCTGACTTTCTCCAACTCCTGCGCCAGATGGCGGGCCGCGCGGCCCTGCACGCTTTCCTCGTTCAGCCCGTAGCCAAAGCGGATGAGGCGCGGCTTGACGTCCGCCGCCGCGGCCACCCCGGCGACGGTGCAGGACAGCACCGCCGCCAGGACAAGAACGCGGGTCTTGAATTGCTTGATCATGGTGTTTCTCCTCGGGGGGTTGTAATTGCCGCTAGTGCATCCAGCGTGCGGGTACGGTGATCAGTTCTGGGAAGATCACCAAAAGGACCAGCAGCAGCGTGTAGGCCACGACATAGCGCCACACCCCTCTGCAGATGGTTTCCATATTGATGCGGGCCACGCCGCACACGACGTTGAGCACCGTGCCGACCGGCGGCGTCAAGAGGCCCACGCTGCCGACCATGACGAACATGACGCCGAAGTAGACGGGGTCGATGCCGGCCTTGGTGACGACGGGCATCAGCACGGGGCCGAGAATCAGGATGGTCGGGGTCAGGTCCATCACCGTGCCCACGAGCGTCAGCAGGATCAGCAGCGCGAACATCAGCAGCTTGGGCTGGTCCATGACCGGTTCCAGGAGAGCAATGAGATCCTGCGGCAGGTCCGCCAGCGTGATCATGTAGGACGACACCATGGCGGCCGCCACCAGGAACATGACCACCGCCGTGGTGCGGGCGGCATTGATAAAGAGCGGCCCCAGGTCGCGCCAGCCGATTTCGCGGTACACGAAGAGACTGACCAGCAGCGCGTACACGGCGGCGACGACCGCGGCCTCGGTCGGGGTGAAGATGCCGCCGCGCAGCCCGCCGATGATGATGACCGGCAGGAACAGCGCCCACAGCGATCCCCGCAGCGCTTTCAGGCGGTTGGACCACGGCTCGCGCGGCGAGGGCGTGATGCTGCCGTGCTTGCGCGCCACCCACGTCCACACCGCCACCAGCGTCAGCCCCATCATGAGGCCCGGCGCGATGCCGGCGAAGAACAGCTTGGTGATCGACACATTGGTGGCGACGCCGAAGATGATGAACGAGATCGATGGCGGAATGATGGGCGCGATGATGCCGCCCGAGGCGATCAGACCGGAAGCCTGCCCCGCGTCATAGCCCTTTTCGCGCAGCATGGGGATCAGCAGCGACCCCAGCGCCGCGGCGTCGGCCACGGCCGAGCCCGACAGCGATGCAAGCAGCACGCTGGCGAAGATGGCGACGTAACCCAGGCCGCCCTGGATGTGGCCCACAAACGTGTTGGCCAGGTGAACGATGCGGCGCGAGATGCCGCCGGCATTCATCAATTCGCCGGCAAGCATGAAGAGCGGCACGGCCATCAGCGTGAAGCTGTTGGCGCCGGACAGCATGTTCTGGGCAAGGAGCTGGGTGTCGTAGAAATCCAGCTGGAACATCATGACGATCGCGCTGATGATGAGCGCGAAGGCGATCGGCAGGCCCAGGGCGATCAGCCCCAGCAGCACGACTAGGAAGACGGTCAGGATCATTGCGGGTATCCGGGCGGATGAATGTGGGGCGGGTGCGGGGCGCGTGTTGGGGCGGGTGAGGGCCGGGTCAGACCAGCGGGTCTTCCGGACTGGATTCCGCCGGCAGCGGACCGCCCGCAATCACGCGGACCAGGTCGACGACGGTCAGGATGCCCATTGCCACCGCGGCATACAGCCCTGCGGCGTTGAACACGGCCTGGGGCATGCCGGTGACAGGCAATACGGTGTCAAGGCCGATGACCGTCTGGACCCAGCTGCCTTCGGCCATCAGCCACAGCACCCACAGGATCATCAGCTGGCAGGCAATATGCGACACCCGGCGCGCGCCCGGGCCGAAGCGTTCCACCAGCATGGTTACGCCGATGTGCTGGTGTTCGCGCAGCGCAATCACCGAACCCAGGAAAATCATCCAGACGAACGCCAGCCGCGAGACCTCGTCGGACACGTTGATGCCGGAGTTAAAGAGATAGCGCAGCGCCACGTTGCCGAACAGCAGCACGACCATGATGACCAGACAGGCGACCATCAGCCAGGTCTGTAGCGCAAAACACCAATCCGCGGCGCGGGCCAGCGGCGAGCGGCCCGGACGCGATGGCCCCGGCCGCCCCAATGGGGAAGCTTGCATGTTTGTCTCCTTCCGTTTGCCGGAATTTTTTTAGCCGTTTGATGCGGATCATGTTAGCGCTAACATTTTTGCTTTGGCAAGCCCCTTTTTTTCGGTCAGACTACGCGCTTGCATTCACCGCGAGGGTCCATGTCCATCCGCAAACCTCGAAGCTCGCGCGCCGGCCGCGTCACCATGCAGGACGTCGCGCGGCGCGTGGGCGTCAGCGCGATCACGGTATCGCGGGCGTTGCGCACGCCCGATAAGGTGGGCCA
>JAEYVD010000573.1 GCA_023432075.1 Pseudomonadota bacterium
CCGGCATGTCCAAACCGCTCGAGGATTACGGCCTCATCGGCAACATGCTGTCCGCGGCGCTGGTCGCGCGGGACGGCTCGATCGACTGGTTGTGCCTGCCGCACTTCGATTCGCCCGCGTGCTTTGCGGCGTTGCTGGGCGACCAAAACCACGGGCGCTGGCTCATTGCGCCGCACGGCAAGGTCCGCGCGACGTCGCGCCGCTACGTGCCCGACACGGCCGTGCTGGAAACCCGTTTCGAGACCCGCACGGGGTCCGTGCTGGTGCACGACTTCATGCCGCTCAGCGACGACGACGAGCGCGTGGATGTCGTGCGCATCGTGCGTGGCGAGTCCGGCCACGTGCAGATGGACATGGAGCTGATCCTGCGCTTTAACTACGGCCAGAGCGTGCCGTGGGTGCGGCGGCGCGACTACGGGCTCAACGCGATCGCCGGGCCGGACGCGGTCGAACTGCACACGCCGATCGAGCTGGAAGGCCACGACATGAAGACGACGGCGCGCTTTGCGCTGCATCCCGGGCGCGTGGTGCCTTTCACCTTGTCGTATCACCGCTCGCACCGCACGCCCCGGTTCGTGCCCGACCGGGTCGAAAGCATGGACCGCACCGTCTCCTGGTGGCAGGAATGGTCCAAGCGCTGTCATTGGGACGGGCCGGGCGATGGAACCCGCGACGCGGTGTTGCGCTCGCTGATTACGCTGAAACTGCTGACGTTCCAGCCCACCGGCGGGATCATCGCCGCGCCGACGACCTCGCTGCCCGAACAGCTGGGCGGCGGCCGCAACTGGGATTACCGGCACTGCTGGCTGCGCGACTCGGCGCTGACGCTGTACGCCTTGCTCAACGCCGGGTATCGCGAGGAAGCCGAGGCGTGGCGTCAATGGTTGCTGCGCGCGGTGGCCGGCCACCCCGACCAGCTGCAGATCATGTACGGCATTGCCGGGGACCGCTGGCTGCCTGAGCTGGAAATCCCCTGGCTGCCGGGTTACGAGGGCAGCCGGCCGGTGCGCCGGGGCAACGGCGCGGCGGGGCAGAGCCAGCTCGACATCTACGGCGAGCTCATCGACACCTTGTATGCGGCCCGCGTCGCCGACCTGGCGCCGCTGGCCGAGGCCTGGCGCCTGCAGAACGTGCTGCTCAAGCCGCTGGAGCAGCGCTGGCGCGACCTGGACCACGGCATCTGGGAAGTGCGGGGTGAACGCCGCGCCTTCACGCATTCGCGGGTGATGTGCTGGGTCGCGTTCGACCGGGCGGTCAAGGCCTGCGAGCGCTGGGGGTTGAAGGGGCCGGTGGATGTCTGGCGCCGGATCCGCGAGCGCATCCACAAGGACATCTGCGAAAACGGATACGACCGCACGCGCGGCTGCTTCGTGCAGAGCTACGGCTCGCGGGCGCTGGACGCCAGCCTGCTGCTGATCCCGCAAGTGGGTTTTCTGCCGCCCAACGATCCCCGCGTGACCGGCACCGTGCACGCGATCGAACGCGAGCTCATGCACGGCGGGCTGGTGCGCCGCTATGCCGTCCAGGACACCGACGATGGCCTGGAAGGCGAGGAGGGCGTGTTCCTGGCCTGCAGTTTCTGGCTGGCCGACGCCTACGTGATGCAAGGGCGGCTGGGCGATGCGCAACGGCTTTTCGACCGCCTGCTGTCGCTGCGCAACGACCTGGGGCTGCTGTCCGAGGAGTACGACGTGGTGCAACGCCGGCTGGTGGGCAACTTTCCGCAGGGCTTCTCGCACATCGGCCTGGTGAACACGGCCTACAACCTGAGCCGCGCGATGGGGCCGGCGCAGCAGCGCGCGGAACAGGATGCGCCCCGGGCCTAGCCCGCGCCGGTGTATTCTCGCAATCACGCGGCGTGTCCCGTCATGCGCCGCGCGTGCACACCACAAAAATCGCGCGCCGCGGCTTGCCTGCGGGTTGGCGCCGCAGGAGAGACAAGCATGCTTTTGACCGACGAACAGCAAAGCGTCCAGGAGATGGCGCGCCGGTTTGCCCAGGAGCGCCTGGCCCCCAACGCCGAGCGGTGGGACCGCGAGCATCACTATCCCGCCGATGCCATCGCCGAGATGGCGCAACTGGGATTTTTCGGCATGCTGGTGCCGGAAGCGTGGGACGGCAACGACAGCGGCTACCTCTCGTACGCGGTGGCGCTGGAGGAAATCGCCGCGGGCAGCGGCGCCTGCTCCACCATCATGAGCGTGCACAACTCGGTCGGCTGCATGCCCCTCACATCCGTTGCTGCGCGCACGCTTGCGCGCGAAATCCCGGCTCGCATCGGCGAGCACGTTACTCTCCACGGTTGGGTGCACCACACCCGCAACCTGCGCGCGGTCGATTTCCTGCTCTTGCGCGATTTCACCGGTATCACCCAGGTGATCGTCGAATCGCCGGAGCAGCGCGAACTGCTGTCGACGCTGCCGCACGAATCGGTGGTCGCGGTTTCTGGCACGGTGGTGGCCAGTGCCCAGGCGCAGAACGGCGTCGAAATCCACCATCCCGAGATCACGCCGATCTCGGTCCCCGATTGCGAGCCGCCGTTTGACCTATTCCGTCCGTCGCTGGATGTGCAGTTGCCCACCCGGCTCGATCA
>JAEYVD010000589.1 GCA_023432075.1 Pseudomonadota bacterium
GCGGCGTCAGTCATGGGTTGCGATGGGTTCGGACAAAATCATTTCTACACGAATGATATGCGCCCGATTTATTCGAGTCAAACAAAAACGCCGGCACGATGTAAATAAATGAACGCTGATTTGGCGAGGATGACGGCACTATGACTGGACTTGGCACCCAGCGGAGCCAACGTGGATGCGGCTCAGCGCGGGATCCGGCCCAAGTCTTACCCGGATAAAAAACATATGTTTTGTTCAAGATGTTTTATTTATCATATGTTTTTACGCGAACGAACGACGCTGCCCTCTCATGCCTCTGCCCTCCTCCCTGCTCTCTGCCCTACAGGAAAAACTGGAACATCTGCCGCCTGAACTGCAGCGGGCGGCGAAGTGGGTAGTGGCCAATCCCGCGCAGGTGGGGCTGTGGTCGATGCGCCGGCAGTCGCAGGCGTTGGGCGTGGCGCCCGCCACGATGTTGCGATTGGCCCGTGCGGTGGGCTACGCCAGTTACGAGGATTTCCGCCGGCCGTTCCAGGACGCGCTGGCGGGACGCGACGAGCCGGGAATGCGCGACCGCGCCGCCGCCCTGCAGGCCGCGTCAAGCGACAACCCGGAACCGGGCCCGGGCACGTTGACCGACGTGCAAGTCCAGGCCCTGTCCTCGGTCTGCGCGCTGAACTCGACGCAAGCGTTCGACACGGCCGTGCAAACCTTGCTGGACGCGCGTCAGGTCGGCTTTTTGGGAACGCGCTCGGCCTTCGGCATTGCGTTCCAGATGCGATATGCCTATCAGCTCGTGCGCCGCAACAGCGTCCTCATTGACGGACTGGGCGGCGCGCCCGCCGAGCAGGCGGACAACCTGGGCGCGGGCGACGCGCTGATCGTCATCTCGCAAGCGCCCTATCCCACGGCCACCGTCCAGCTCGCGCGCCAGGCGGCCCAGCGCGGCGTGGCGCTGGTGGCGCTGACCGACGATCCGCTCTCGCCGCTTGCGCTGGACGCCCGCCACACCCTGCGGTTTGCCCCGCCCGACCGCGACGGCGTGCGCGCGCAGCCCGCGCGCCAGGGGCCGGGCTCGTTCTTTCACACGACGGCCGGGCTCTTGGGGCTGGCCGAACACCTGATCGCCCGCCTGACGGCCCGCGGCGGCCAAGCCGTGCTGGACAGGCTGGCCGAGGTGGAACAGCGCCTGCAAGCCGACAACGTTTACTGGAATGGCGCGCTCGCGCGCCGCCCGGGCCGGGCCTTCGGGCCGGCAACCTCCTCAACCTGACCCAGGAACTTCGCAGCATGAGCCAAACCCGCGTCCTGCATCGCTCCCTTCGCAATACGCCTGCCGTCGCCGTGCGCGGCCAGGGTGTCTGGATCCATGACAGCGCCGGCCGCGCGTATCTAGACGGCTCCGGCGGCGCGGCAGTGTCCTGCCTGGGCCACAACCACCCCGACGTCCAGGCCGCGCTGCATGCGCAGGTGGACGCGCTGGCCTACGCCCACACCAGCTTCTTCACGACCGAGGTCGCCGAAAAGCTGGCGGCCCGGCTCGTGGCTGACGCGCCGGCAGGCACGTCGCATGCCTACTTCGTGTCCGGCGGCTCAGAAGCGGTGGAAGCGGCGCTGAAGATGGCGCGCCAGTATTTCGTCGAAATTGGCCAGCCGCAGCGCCGCCATATCATCGCGCGGCGGCAGAGCTATCACGGCAACACGCTGGGCGCGCTGGCGGTCGGGGGCAATGCCTGGCGGCGCGCGCAATTTGCGCCGCTGCTCATCGAAGTCGAGCACGTGTCGCCCTGCTACGCCTATCGCGACCAGCGCAGCGGCGAAACCGCCGACCAGTACGGCGAACGGCTGGGCGAGGAGCTGGAAGCGGCCATCCAGCGCCTCGGCCCCGATTCGGTGATGGCATTCGTGGCGGAACCGGTGGTGGGCGCCACGTCCGGCGCAGTGACAGCGGTGCCGGGCTATTTCCGCCGCATCCGCGAGGTCTGCGACCGCCACGGCGTGCTGTTCATCGCCGACGAGGTCATGTGCGGCATGGGCCGGACCGGCACGCTGTACGCCGTCGAACAAGAGGGCGTGACGCCGGATCTCATCACCATCGCCAAGGGCCTGGGCGGCGGCTACCAGCCCATCGGCGCGGTCATGGCGCAGCAGCACATCGTGCAGGCCATGCAGCAGGGCAGCGGCTTTTTCCAGCACGGCCACACCTATCTTGGCCACGCGCTGGCCTGCGCGGCCTCGCTGGCAGTGCAGGACGTGATCCGGCGCGACGGGCTGCTGGAACGGGTGCGCGTGTTGGGCGCAGGCCTTGCGCAGCGGCTGCAGGCGGCGCTGGGCGAACATCCGCACGTCGGCGACATTCGCGGCCGGGGCCTATTCATGGGCGTGGAGCTGGTCCGGGACCGCGCCACCAAACAGACTTTCGACCCGGACCTGGCGCTGCATGCGCGGATCAAGCGCGAGGCCATGGCGCGGGGCCTGATGGTGTATCCCATGGGGGGCACGATCGACGGCCGCCAGGGCGATCACGTGCTGCTTGCGCCGCCCTTCATCATTTCCGAGGACGAACTGGACCAGCTGACCGAACGGCTGACCGGCGCCATCGGCGCGGCCATCGCACAATCGGGCAGTTAGACGCCGGCCATTGACGCGGCGCCGAGAGCCCCGCTTTGCACAGGGTCGGTCAGCCTGCCGCCGCGCGCCGCCAGGGCGGCCAGGCGCCGATCGTGAGCGCGCGCAGGAACCATTCGACGGGACCGTAGGCGTGGCGCCGCAACCACCACGCGGATAGCGGCAGCTGGGCGGCAAAGATGGCCACCGCGACAAGGAACGTGGCCAGGGGCGGCACGGCAGCGTACAAGCGCAAGCCCCAGGCCGTGAAGAGGGATGCGCAGACGACGGACTGCATCAGGTAATTGCTCAGCGCCATCCGCCCAGCCGGCGCCAGCCACGCCCCCAGGCGCGCGCCCGGCCCCGTGCGCAGCGCCAGCAGAAACGCCGCACCGTAAGACAGGCTCAAGAGCGGCGCCGTGAAGAGGCCCACGGCCAACCCCGGCAGTTCCCACACCACACGCGCCTGCGGCAATGCGCTGGTCGCGTAGGCGGCGGCACCGGCCAGCCCAGGCAAGAGGCCCAGCGCGCAGAGCAGCCCAAGCGCGCGGCGCGAGCGCCATGGGTCCGCCAGCGCATTTCGCCGCCCCAGCGCATAACCGGCCAGGAACATGGCAAAAACAAAAGGCCCCTGCACAAGCAGCACGGTAAACCAGATGGTTTCCGTGAGTTCCTTGATGTGCTGCGCGATCGTGGTGCCGATGGTGCCGCGATAGGCCTCGATCGAGGCGAGCGCCTCGGCCTTGTACAGCGCGGCGTAACCCGCCGGCGCCGGATCCAGGAATGTCAGCGCGCCCAGGATCGCCCACACCGCCGAAGCCAGCGCGATCAGCCACAGCGCCACGCGCAGCGCACGGCCCGGATCCATGCGCCGGCACAGCAGCAACGCGAAGCCCAGCAAGGCATAGGTCACCAGGATGTCGCCCTGGTAGAACAGGATGGCGTGCGCAAAGCCCAGGACAGCCAGCCCCGCCAGCCTGCGCAGGAAGCGCGGCGCGAAGGCGGCATCGGCCTGTTCGGCGGCCGTCATCTGCAGGGTGAAGCTGTAGCCGAACAGGAAGGAAAACAGCAGGTAGAACTTGGTCTCGAACAACCAGGCGATCAGCCAGCGGACCGTCACGTCGACCGGGCGCGAATAGACCGGATCGGCCACGCCCCCGCCATAGAACGGAAAGGCGAACACGCCGATGTTGACCACCAGGATGCCGAAGAGCGCAAAGCCGCGCAGGGCATCGACGTGGGCAAGCCGCGGCCGGATGGCGTGGCCGCCGGTCATGCCCGCCCCCGGATCGCGTACCGGCGGCGCAAGACGCGTGGGCCGCCGGGCCTTTGCTGCGTCAGGCGGCGGGCAGGCCTCAACCCAGCACCGGAGACAGCAACGGCTG
>JAEYVD010000648.1 GCA_023432075.1 Pseudomonadota bacterium
GGAAGGCGTCGTTTCACCCCGCCGGGGTAAACTACGCCGTTAACGCTCAATACCGTACTTACACAGGATTCCCATGGCTCTGCAATGCGGCATCGTCGGCCTGCCCAACGTTGGCAAATCGACACTCTTCAACGCTCTGACCCGCGCCGGCATCGCCGCCGAGAACTATCCGTTCTGCACCATCGAGCCCAACGTCGGCGTCGTCGAAGTGCCGGATCCGCGCCTGCAGAAGCTGGCCGAAATCGTCAAGCCCGAACGCATCCTGTCCGCCACGGTCGAATTCGTCGACATCGCGGGCCTGGTCGCCGGCGCGAGCAAGGGCGAAGGCCTGGGCAACCAGTTCCTCTCGCACATCCGCGAAACCGACGCCATCGTCAACGTCGTGCGCTGCTTCGAAGATCCCAACGTGATCCACGTAGCCGGCAAGGTCGACCCGATCGCCGACATCGAAGTCATCGAAACCGAGCTGGCCCTGGCCGACCTGCAGACCGCCGAAAAGGCGCTGCAACGCCACCAGAAGACCGCACGTTCGGGCGACAAGGAATCGCAACGCCTGGTGGCCGTGCTGGAAAAGTGCGTCGCCCAGCTCAACGAAGCCAAGCCCATCCGCTCGCTGGACCTGACGACCGAAGAAAAGGCCGACATCGCCCAGCTCTGCTTCATCACCGCCAAGCGCGCGATGTATGTGGGCAACGTCGCTGACGACGGCTTCACCAACAACCCGCTGCTGGATCGCCTGACCGAATTCGCCGCCTCGCGCAACGCGCCCGTGGTCGCCATCTGTGCCGCCATCGAATCCGAAATCGTCGACCTCGACGACGCCGACCGCGAAGCCTTCCTGAAGGACATGGGCATGGAAGAACCGGGCCTGAACCGCCTGATCCGCGCCGCCTTCAAACTGCTGGGCCTGCAAACCTACTTCACCGCCGGCGTGAAGGAAGTGCGCGCCTGGACCGTGCCGATCGGCGCCACCGCGCCCCAGGCCGCCGGCGTCATCCACACCGACTTCGAACGCGGCTTCATCCGCGCGCAGACGATCTCGTACGAGGACTACATCACGTACAAGGGCGAGCAGGGCGCGAAGGAAGCCGGCAAGATGCGCGCGGAAGGCAAGGAATACATCGTGCAGGATGGCGATGTGATGAATTTCTTGTTTAACGTGTGATGCCGATGCAATAGGCGTACCGCTGAAGTCTGGCCTCGCCCGGCAGCGCGTCAAATAAAAACCCTCGAGCCCAACGGCCGAGGGTTTTTTTGTTTTGCGTCTATCGCAGGTCGTCCCATCAGGACGCGGGAAGCCGATGACCTTAACCGCCGCGATCCCCCGCCGCCCTTACAAAATTCTCTTCCAACACGCTCAACACCCGATTCAGCGTATCCACATCCGCGGCGGACAACCCTTTGAGCGACTCCTCAAAGAACTGCGCCCGCTTCGGCAGCGCCTCGTTCACCACCGCCTGCCCCGCAGCCGTAAGCGTGGCGTTCGTCAGCCGGTTGTCGTCCGCATCCACCGCCCGCGAAATCCATCCCAGTTTTTGCATCGCCTGCAATTGCCGCGTCAATGACGCCGGGTCCAGCCGGCAACGCTCGGCCAGATGCTTTTGCGAACATTGTCCGTTTTCATGCAGCGCCAGCAGAATCCGCCAGCGCGGCAGCGCGTGGCCGACCTTGCTGCTGAAGGCGCTTTGCATCACGCGGTAGGTTTGGCCCATGTGCTGGATGACTTGCAGGCCTTGTTGTTGTTTGGGCAAAAGCTACTCTCCGACGCCGGCGGGCTCTGGTTTGGATGGCCGGACCAGTTGCACCAGGGGCACGCGCCGCACGCACCAGAGTGCGAAGATGGCGACGGCAAGGGCGATGAGCTGCCCTTCGTGGATGGCGCCCACCAGCGCGATGCGCGCGATTTCGATGAGCGACGTTCCGTCCTGGCCTTGATGGGCCAATTGTGCCAGGAACTCGGTTTGGGCCGCCGGATTGACCAGCATCTGCGGGTCGTTGAGTTTGGGAAGCCATTGGGCGGAGGCGCCGCGCAGCGTGGATTCCACGCCGTTGAAGTAGCTGTGGCTGACCATCGTGCCGACAACCGCGGTGCCCAGCATGCCGCCGATCATGCGCAGCGATTGCAGAAGCGCGGTGGCGATGCCCAGGTGGCTGCGGCCGGCGGTCTGCTGGGCGAAAACGGTGAGGTTGGGCATGATGAAGCCCATGCCCAGGCCGGCCATCAGCATGTAGCCGGCAATCAAGAGGTGCGAGGTGTAGTTGTGCGTGGTGACGATGCCCAGGCACGAGAACGCCATGAGGATGAAGCCGGCGTACAGCATGCGGTTGGGGTTGCGGATGCGGGTGATGATGCGGCCGTTGACGATGCTGCCGACGGTAATGAAGACGACCATGGGCGTGATGAGCAGGCCTGCTTGCTGGGGCGACAGCCCGAACCCGCCCTGCAGGAGCAGGGGGGCGTAGAAGAGCAGGGAATACATCGTCACGCCGACCAGCAGGGCCAGGGTGAAGAGCATGGCCAGGCCGCGGTTGCGGAACATGTCCAGCGGCAAAAGCGGATGCGGGCAGCGGCGCTCCCACCAGATCAGGGCGGCGAAGGCGGCGATGCTGCCGGCCCCAAGCATCACGAGGGAGGGGGTGAAGCCGTCCTTGGGCAGGAGTTCCACGAGCAGCTGCATGGTCCCTAGCGCCACGGCAATCAGCAGCGCGCCCTGCCAATCCAGCCGGACCTTGCCGGGGCTTTGGTTGCGCAGGTGCGGCAGGTAGCGGGCGACGAACCACAGGCCCAGGATGCCGATGGGAAGGTTGACGTAGAAGACGGAACGCCAGCCGTAATGTTCGGTCAGGGCGCCGCCCAGCGTGGGGCCGACCGCGTTGGCGATGCCGAAGGCGGCGCTGAGCATCACCTGCCAGCGCAGGCGCACGTGGGGATCGGGGAAAAGATCCGGGATACAGGCGAAGGCGGTGCCGACCAGCATGCCGCCGCCGATGCCTTGCAGCGCCCGCGCCAGCACCAGTTCGAGCATCGTGTCTGCCGCGCCGCACAGGACCGAGGCCAGCGTGAACAGCACGATGGCGGCCACGACGAAGGGTTTGCGTCCGTAGTAATCACCCAGCCTCCCGAAGATGGGCACGGTGATGACGGAGGTGAGGAGGTACGACGTCGCAACCCATGCGTAGAGTTCGAAGCCTCGCAGTTCCGCCACGATGGTGGGCAGCGCGGTGCCCACCACGGTCTGGTCGATGGCGACCAGCATCATCACGAAGCACATGCCCAGCATGGCCAGCAGGGTTTGCCGAAAGGGCAGAATCTGGCCGGGCGAGTGTGGAGGAGTGGGGGCGGCGGCGGGCATCGTTGGACGCATCAATAATTGATAGATCAATCATTCTAGTCCTACAATCCGCCGGACAGGAAGCCGTCAGCTTGGCCGATCCCGCTGATCGGCCTGATTTGTTACGATAGCGGTTATCTGCACGCTGGGTTACCGGCGTCTTCAGCAGGCCTTCCTCGGTAGCACCTTCCTTTGGCGCCAATGCCGCAGGCTCGGCAGGAGCGAGGACACGTCTTGAAAGGCAAGCCTTTCGTGGCAAGCCCTGGAATGCAGACAGTTCAATAGGTCGGCGGACTTCCGCTGGCAACGCACCTTCCCCCGCGCTTGGCGCGGTGGTCGGCATCAAGGATTTCCAGTCGAGGTACCGACGGGGCAGCAATGAAAACGTGGTTCAAGCGCATTTTGATAGGCCTG
>JAEYVD010000654.1 GCA_023432075.1 Pseudomonadota bacterium
GTTCAAGGCACATCAGAAGGCTCCTAGGGAAGTTGGTCAGGCAAGCACGGCAGCGCCGCGCGCGTTCCGAAGCGCGGCGCGCAGGCGCGTAACGATTTCCAGGCGCAGCGCGCCCATTTCCGGCAGCAGGTCGGCACGCGGTTGCGGCAGGTCGACTTGCCACACGCCCAGAATGCGCCCGGGCGCGCCGCCCAGCAGCACGATGCGGTCTGCCAGCAGCAGCGCTTCGTCGATGTCGTGCGTGATCAGGACGGCCGCCGTCTGGAAGTCAGCCACCAAGGTGCGCAGCAGCACCTGCATGTCGCCGCGCGTGACCTCATCCAGTGCGCCAAAGGGTTCGTCCAGCAGCAGCACCGACGGCTGGCGCGCCAGGCAGCGCGCCAGCGCCGCGCGCTGCGCCATGCCGCCCGACAACTGCGCGGGACGCAGATGCCGCGCGTGCGCCAGCCCCACTTCGTCGATGGCCTGCGCCACGCGCGCGCGACGCTGCGCATCCGTCAGCGCCGGCTGATGCTTGAAGTCCAGTCCGAAGGCAACATTGCGTTCCAGCGACAGCCAGGGCAACAGGCTGGGATCCTGAAACGCCACCGCCACGCGCGGATGCACGCCCGTGAGCGGCGCGCCTTCCATCAGCAGCGTGCCGGCGGTGGCGGGCTGCAGGCCGGCCAGGACGCGCAGCAGGCTGGATTTGCCCGCTCCGCTGGCGCCCAGCACGGCGACCACTTCGCCGCGCGCCAGATCCAGGTCGACGGCGTCAAAGACGGCGCTCTGCGCGCCGGGGTACCGCAGCGCCAGGCCCCGGGCCTGCAGCACCGGCAGCGGCGCCGCCGTCATGAGGCGGCCTGCGCGGCGAGCCGGGCCTGGCGCTTGGCCAGTTCGGTCTTCAACTGCACCAGGCTCGGCGTGACGATGGGCAGGAACGCCGCTTCGCGCCAGCGCCGCGCAAAGCCTGCACCCCCGGGTTTAAGGTAAGCCGCGCCGCCGCTGGCTTGCAGTTCAAGCTGTACCGCCGCGCTGGCGGCTTCGGCCAGCGCAATGCGAATCTCGAACAAGGCCCACGGTTCGGCCACGAACCGCTCGCTGCGAACGCCTGAGACAAGGCGGGCCGTCAGGTCCTCAAGTTGCGCGGACAGCGTCTGCAAGGGCTGGGCCAGGATGCCGCGCGACGCGTGGCCCTGCCCCACTTCACGGGCGGCCTGCAAGGCCCTGCGCGCCAAGCCGATCGACAGCCCGCACTGCAGCCCGGCAAATGCGGGACGCGCACCCGGCAGATACTGCCGCGCGTCCGGGTGGATCAGCCATTCCGGTCCGATGCGCACGCCTCGCACGTCCAGCGCTGCGGTATTGCTGGACTGCAGCGCCAGCAATGACAGATCCGCACTACGTTCCAGTCCGGCGATGTCATGCGGCAGCGCGACGACGGCGGGCGTGCCATCGGGCGCCGTAACCGCCGCGGCCACGAGGAAGCCCTGCGGCCGCAGATTTGTCACCCAGGGCATGCGGCCGTCCAGCGTCCATTGCACGTCATCGCCCTGCGCGGCAATCTGCAACGATTCGATGCCGCTCAGGAACTTCATCGCGTTCGACAGCGCGGTGGCGCCCGCCAGCTCGCCGGCAAGCAACGGCGCCAGCCAGCGCTCGGCCAGCGCCGCATTGGGGCTGGTCAGCAGGTACTCGATGAAGACACGCTGGCCCCATGCGACGAATGCGCTGGCGACCGACAGTTCAGCCACCTGCGACACCGCCTCGATCGCATCGCCGATATCGGTGCCGGCCAGGCCGCCCTGCGCTTCGGGTACGCCAACGCGGAACAGCCCCGCCGACGCCAGCCGCGGCAGCACCGTGACGGCGTCAAGGCTGCCCGCATCCAACGCCTCGGCATGTTGCGCAAGCCAGTCCCGCAAATCCTGCGGCAGGATCGGACCACCGGCCGGGTCGGTGGCGTCACGATGCGGGGTCGCGGTCTGTGCCGTCATTGCGCGCCGCTCCAGGCGTATTCGCTCAGCTGTTCGTTCAAGGGAGTCTGCGCCAGGTTGTTGGCGAAATTGCAGATCGTGGCCAGCCCCACGCCCAGGATCACCTCGAGCGCATTGCCCTCGGTGTAGCCCGCATCGCGCAAGGCCTTGAGTTCCGCGTCGTCGACACGGCCGCGCGTGCGGATCACGGCTTGCGTGAATGCCGCCAGCGCCTGCAACCGCGCGTCGGGTAGCGTGCCCTGGCCGCGCAGCGCGTCCACGACTTCGGGAGACAGCTTGGCCTTGTTGCGCGCCAGCGCGGTGTGGCCCGCCACGCAGAAGGTGCAGCCGTGCAGCGTGCCGGCCACCAGTTGCACGACCTCGCGCTCCTGTAGCGTCAGGCCGGCGCGTGCATTGATCTGCGACAGCGTCTGATAGGCCTCGAGCGCGGCGGGTGCGCTGGCCAGCACGCCCAGCAGGTTGGACAGATACCCCGCGCCCTTCTCGGCCGCGGCCAACGCCGCCTGGGTGGGTTCGGGCGCGCTTTGCGCGGTGTGCACGGTCAGACGGGCCATGAAGATCTCCGTTGGGCTATCGATTGAAAACACCATTTTGCGTGCAGCGCCCCGCAAGCGACAATGCACGAGGATCGCAACTTGATGCTCGATCTTATCGACTTTCAGCTATGCGCTTATAACTGTTCCCTACCTTGACCCTCGATCCCGCCCTTACCGATCAAGCTGCCGTGGACGCCGTGCTGCTGTCCAGCCTGGAAGTGCAATCCAGTCTTTACCATCTGGGCCAGTATTGCGGTAACTGGACCGCCAGCACCAGCGGACGCGCCCGCGCCAGTTTCCACCTGATCCTGCACGGCCGATGCCGCGCGGACATTGCATCGCGCCAGGAATCGCACACGCTGGCGGCAGGCGACGGCATCTTCTTTCTGCGCGACATCGCCCACGTGCTGACGCCCCTGCAGCCGCCCGCCAACGCCAGCGCCGCTGGCGGCCCGATGCAGCCGCTGTCGCCGCGTCAGCCTGACGGCACCGGCCTTGCCTGCGGGTTCTTCCAGTTCCGCCCGGGGCTGGCCGATTTGCTGGCCGACACCCTGCCCGACTATCTGCTGCTGCGCGCGGACGACGACCGCTTTCGCGCCGCGCGCGGCGTGTTCGACCTGATTCTGGACGAGACCACGCGTGAGCCATCTGCCTCGCCCGTCGTGCTGGAGCGCCTGACTGATCTGCTGATCTTCTTCATGCTGCGCCACCTGGCCATTCAGGACCGCCAGGCGCACGGTCTTTTCGTGCTGTCGCGCGATCCTGCAATGGCGGGATTGCTGCAGGCGATACTGGCCGAGCCTGCCGCGCCCTGGCGCATGCAGGACATGGCCGACCGCGTTCATATGTCCAAGGCCACGTTCCACCGCCGCTTCACCTTGCAAAGCGGCACGACGCCAGCCCAGCTATTGCAGTTGCTGCGCATGCGCGTGGCGCGCAGGCTTCTGGATCAGGGCATGGGCATACAGGAAGCCGCCGAACGCGTGGGTTATCAATCCCAGGCCGCGTTCAGCCGGGTGTTCCAGCGCACGGAAGGCGTGGCGCCGTCCCCCTTGCGGCGGCGCCGTCCCGCATCCGCCTGATTGCCGCAGCGTTCAAGCCAGGCCGAGCAGCAGATCGGCCAGCAACTGCGGATGCGTGATGTGGGCTTCATGCGGCGCGGCAATGTCCACCCAGTTCCAACCCTGCTGCGATTTCACCAGTTTGCGCGAATCGTCCAGCACCGCCAGTTCAGGCTGCGTGCAGTGAATGTACGTGCGCGGTCGCCCATGCCGGTGTAGCTGGGCGCATAGACGCGATGGCCTGCCGCCTGCAGGCGGTCGGCCACGGGACGCCAGCACCCGCCGCCGTGCCACGATCCGTGCGCCAGGACGTAGGTCTTTGCGTTCTTGACGGCCTTGGCGGCAAGGGCCGAGGCCCCCGCCGCCAAGGCCGGCAGCCCGGCCGCCAACTTCAAAAGGGTTCTGCGGGGAATCATCGTCATGCTGCTTACACCTGCGCCAGCGCCTGTTCCAGATCGGCGATCAGATCGTCGATGTGTTCGATGCCTATGGAAAGACGCACGGTTTCCTCGCGCACGCCGGCTTTCTTCAGTTCCTCGGCGTTGAGCTGGCGATGCGTCGTGGACGCCGGGTGCGTCGCCAGCGACTTGGAATCGCCGATGTTGACCAGGCGCGTGAAGAGCTGCAACGCGTCCTGGAAGCGCGCGCCGGCGTCGCGGCCGCCCTTCACGCCGAACGTGAAGAGGCCCGGCACCTTGCCGCCCAGGTACTTCTTGGCGAGCGCATGGTCCGGATGGTCCGGCAGGCCCGCGTAGTTCACCCAGTCGACCTTCGGATGCTCGCGCAGGTAGCCGGCGATCTTGACCGCGTTCTCCACGATGCGATCCACGCGCAGCGCCAGCGTCTCGATGCCTTGCAGGATCTGGAACGAATTGAACGGCGAGATCGCGGCGCCGGTGTTACGCAGCGGCACCACGCGGGCGCGGCCAATATATGCGGCCGGACCAAAAGCTTCGGTATAGACCACCCCGTGGTAGCTGACGTCCGGCTCGTTCAGGCGCTTGAAGCGGTCCTTGTGCTCGGCCCACGGAAACTTGCCCGAGTCGATGATGGCGCCGCCCAGGCTGGTGCCGTGTCCGCCCAGATACTTGGTCAGCGACTGCACTACGATGTCGGCGCCATGCTCGATGGGGCGCAAGAGGTATGGCGAGGGCACGGTGTTGTCGACAATCAGCGGCAGGCCGTGGCGATGCGCCAACTCGGCCAACGCGGCGATGTCGGTAATGTTCCCCAGGGGATTGCCGACCGACTCCGCGAAGATGGCCTTGGTGCGATCGTCGATCTGCGCCTCGAAGGCGGCCAGATCCGAGGGGTCGGCAAAGCGCGTGGTGATGCCGTACTGCGGCAGCGTGTGCGCGAACAGGTTGTAGGTGCCGCCGTACAGCGTGCTGGACGACACGATGTTGTCGCCAGCTTCGGCGATGGTCAGGATCGCGTAGGTGACGGCGGCCTGGCCCGACGCCAGCGCCAGCGCGGCGATGCCGCCTTCCAGGGCCGCCACGCGCTGTTCCAGCACGTCGGTGGTCGGGTTCATGATGCGGGTGTAGATGTTGCCCGCGACCTTCAGGTCGAAGAGGTCCGCGCCATGTTGCGTGTCGTCGAACGCGTAGGCGACCGTCTGGTAAATGGGCACGGCCACCGCGCGCGTGGTCGGATCGGGGCGGTAGCCGCCGTGGACGGCCACGGTTTCCAGGCGCCAGTTGGGCTTCTTCGCTTCAGTCATCAGTCTCTCCGGTAAATACGTGATTGAAAATTCAGATCAGGCCGCAAATGCGCGCGCGGCGCGCAGAATGCGTTCGATGTCTTCATGGTTGTTGTAAGCGCCGACAGACAGGCGCACATAACCATACTCCACGACGCTTGCCACGACACCCGCCTGCGTCAAGTGCGCTAGCGCGGCCGCGGGATCGGCCACGCGCAGCGCCGTCGTCGTGCTGCGCGCGTCATCGCCCGGTGGCGACACGACCTGCGCCCCAAGGCTTCGCAGTCCATCGCTCAGCGCCTGCGACAGCTCGAGCACCCACGGCTCGATGCGCTCGGGCCGGGCCAGTTCGATCAAATCCAGCGCTCCCGCCCAGCCGGCAATGCCGGGATAGTTCAGGTTGCCGGTTTCAAGCCGCCGCGCGTCGCTGGCGTCCGACACCGCCGCCTGCAATTGCAGGCCGGACTTATCCAGCGTGGTCACGCCCGACGGCCCGATGTAGAACGGGTTCAACGCATCTAGCAACCGAGGCGACACGTGCAGCAATCCCACCCCGAGCGGCCCCAGCATGCCCTTGTGCGCGCCGCACGCAAAGGCGTCGACGCGCCAGTCGTCCACCTGCGCACGCAGCAGGCCCGCGCCCTGAATGCCATCCACGACCAGCCAGATGCCGTGCTCCGCGCACCGCCGTCCCAATTCCGCGATGTCGGTGCGAAAGCCGGTGCCGTACTGTACCCACGACACCGCAATCAATCGCGTGCGGGCGTCCACGTGCTGCCACAGGTCATCCACGGTAAAGCGATGCGCGCGCGCCTGCGCCACGCGCACCTGCACGCCGCGCCGGCGAAGGTTGAGCCACGGCAAGGCGTTCGAGGGATGCTCCTGGTCGTCGACGATCAGGTTGTCGCCGTCCTTCCAGGCCAGTCCCTGCGCGACCGTGTTCAATCCTTCGGTGGTGTTCTTGGTGAACGCCAGCCGGTGCGCGTCGCCGCCGATCAGCCGCGCCAGCCGCACGCGCAACGCGTCGGCGTCGCGCAGCCATTGCGGCTTGTCGCTGCGGGCATGCGTGATGCTGTCGAAGAATTCCCCCACCGCCGCCGACACGCGCGGCGACAACGGGCTGGTGTACGCGATGTTGGCGTATGCCTTGTCGCGCGTGATGGGAAACAACTGTCTGAATTCGTCCTGCCAAGCCATGCGCACCCTACTCCGCCAGACCATCCGGCATGCGGGCATTCTAGGTATATGACGCGCATCTGGATAAGGCTTAGTTTTCATATTGATATGAGTATTAAGTCGCTCGGCAAACCGCGCCCCGCCCATAGAATTCGTGCCTCTCTTGCACACAACTACCTTGGGAACAGCATGCGTTTGATTCATCTATTCAAGGCCGCGGGCGTGGCCGCCGCGATGACGCTTGCCGGCGCATCGCAGGCCGGCACGGTGGACACCATCAAGAAGCGCGGTGAACTGGTGTGCGGCGTCAGCCAAGGCTCGGCAGGCTTGTCGATTGCCGACAAGCAAGGCCGCTGGACCGGCCTTGACGCAGACCTGTGCCGCGCGCTGGCCGCCGCCGTACTGGGGGATCCGGAAAAGACCCGCTTCGTGCCGCTAAGCTCGCAGCAGCGCTTTCCGGCGCTGCAGTCCGGCGAGATCGATGTCCTGAACCGCAACACCACCATCACCTCGGGCCGCCGAGGCCGGGGGGGGCTCCGCGCCCCCCGC
>JAEYVD010000787.1 GCA_023432075.1 Pseudomonadota bacterium
TCGTCCTTCTGCTTGGCCAGCACGCCGCGGTCGATTTCCAGGATGGCCGAGGCCGGGTCGTCCAGCAGGGACTTGACCGACTGGTTGATCTCGCCGAACTGGGTCAGCAGTTCACGCATGTGCTGCGCGCCGCCGCCCGACGCGGCCTGGTACGTCATGGAGGTCATCCATTCCACCAGGTCGTTGTTGAACAGGCCCGCCAGGCCCATCAGCATGCAGCTGACGGTGCAGTTGCCACCGATGAAGTTGCGCACGCCGCGCTTGAGCGCTGCGTCAATGACCGGGCGGTTGACCGGGTCCAGCACGATGATCGCGTCATCGGCCATGCGCAGGGTGCTGGCCGCGTCGATCCAGATGCCGTTCCAGCCCGCGCCGCGCAGCTTGGGATAGACCTCGGAGGTGTAGTCGCCACCTTGCGCCGTCACGATGATCGGCAGTTTTTTCAGAGCGTCGATGTTGTAGGCGTCTTGCAGCGGGCCCGCGCCAGTCGCCCAAGTGGGGGCGGCGCCGCCAGCGTTGCTGGTGGAGAAAAACACCGGTTCGATCAGTGCGAAGTCGTTCTCGTCGCGCATGCGCTGCATGAGCACCGAGCCGACCATACCGCGCCAGCCGACAAGGCCTACTGCTTGATTCATTTCAATCGCTCTTTAAAGGGGGTGACAAGGTAAGGAGGGAAAAATCGTGCAATTCAACAATTTATCAGAATGCACGCGGGGATGTTGCACTGCAGCTCGAAAAAAATGGGGCCGCAAGCGCGGCAGATCAAATCCGGTGCACGGCGGCAACATCGCCCGGGAACCGCGCAAAACACAGGGGGCCGCCCGCCGGGCAGCCCCTCTGTATATATATAAAGCCGCATCGCACATCGCGGAGCCGCCCGGCGGCCCCGCGGACGCGCCCGATCAGGCCAGGGCCTTCAGGACCGCATCGCCCATGCCGGCGGTGCTGACCTTCGTCGTGCCGGGCTCGAAGATGTCCGCGGTGCGCAGGCCGCTGGCCAGCACGCGGCGCACCGCCGCTTCGATGCGGTCCGCCTGCGGCGCGAGGTTCAGCGAGTAACGCAGCAGCATGGCGGCCGACAGGATCGTCGCCAACGGATTGGCGATACCCTGCCCAGCGATGTCCGGCGCCGAACCGTGGCTGGGCTCGTACAGACCCTGGCCGCCAGCGTTCAGCGACGCCGAGGGCAGCATGCCAATGGAACCGGTCAGCATGGCCGCTTCGTCGGACAGGATGTCGCCAAACAGGTTGCCGGTCACGATCACGTCGAACTGGCGCGGGTTGCGCACCAGCTGCATGGCCGCGTTGTCGACATACATGTGCGACAGCTCGACGTCCGGGTACTCGCGCGCGACTTCGATGACGATGTCGCGCCAGAACTGCGAGGTCTCGAGCACGTTGGCCTTGTCCACGCTGCACAGCTTCTTGTTGCGCTTCTGCGCCGATTCGAAGCCGATGCGCGCGATGCGGCGCACTTCGGATTCCGCGTAGCGCATCGTGTCGTAGCCTTCGCGTTCGCCGGCGAAGGCGCCGTCCGGCGACGAACGCACGCCGCGCGGCGTGCCGAAATAGATGTCGCCGGTGAGTTCGCGGATGATCAGGATGTCCAGGCCCGACACAATCTCCGGCTTGAGCGACGAGGCGCTGGCCAGTTCGGGGTACAGGATGGCCGGACGCAGGTTGGCGAACAGGCCCAGCGCCTTGCGCAGGCCCAGGATCGCCTGTTCCGGACGGAACTCGCGCGGCAGGCTGTCGTACTTCCAGTCGCCGACCGCGCCGAACAGCACGGCGTGCGATTCCTTGGCCAGGTTCAGCGTGGCGGGCGGCAGCGGATGTTCGAACTGGTCGAAGGCCGCGCCGCCGACCGGGGCCTGCTTGATGTCGAAGGGCACATCCAGCGCCTTCAGGACGCGCACGGCCTGTTCGACGATTTCCGGGCCGATGCCGTCACCCGGCAGGACTGCGATGTTGTGGGTCATTGAATAACGATCCTGTGTTCGATGGTTTGATCAGGCGATGGGGCGGCTTTCGAGCCACGGATGGCGGGCCAGGCGCTCGGCCTCGAAGGCGCGGATCTTGTCCGAATGGCGCAGCGTCAGGCCGATGTCGTCGAAGCCGTTCAAGAGGCAATACTTGCGGAAGGGTTCGATGTCGAAACCCATGGCGCGGCCGTCCGCGGCGATCACGACCTGGTGGTCCAGATCGATGTTCAGCTTGTAGTTCGGGAAGGCCTTCACTTCGTCAAAGAGACGCGCAACTTCCAGCTCGGACAGCACGATCGGCAAGAGGCCGTTCTTGAAGCTGTTGTTGAAGAAGATGTCGGCGTAGGACGGCGCGATGATGGCGCGGAAACCGAACTGCGTCAGCGCCCAGGGCGCGTGCTCGCGGCTGGAGCCGCAGCCGAAGTTGTTGCGCGCCAGCAGGATCGAGGCGCCCTGATAGCGCGGCTGATTCAGCACGAAGTCCGGATTGAGCGGGCGCTTGCTGTTGTCCATGCCCGGTTCGCCGTGGTCCAGGTAACGGAGCTCGTCGAACAGGTTGGGGCCAAAGCCCGTGCGCTGGATGGACTTGAGGAACTGCTTGGGGATGATGAGGTCCGTGTCGACGTTTTCGCGGTCGAGCGGCGCCACCAGGCCTTCATGAGTGGTAAATGCTTGCATGTTGTCTACTCGGTGCTTGACGCTTATCGGAACGTGCGAACGTCGACGAAATGGCCGGCGACGGCCGCGGCGGCGGCCATGGCCGGGCTGACCAGGTGCGTGCGGCCGCCCTGCCCTTGCCGGCCCTCGAAATTGCGGTTCGAGGTCGAGGCGCAACGTTCGCCGGGTTCGAGGCGGTCGGCGTTCATGGCCAGGCACATGGAACAGCCCGGTTCGCGCCATTCAAAGCCGGCTTCAATGAAGATCTTGTCCAGGCCTTCGCGTTCGGCCTGCTGCTTGACCAGGCCGGAGCCCGGCACGACCATCGCCTGGCGCAC
>JAEYVD010000822.1 GCA_023432075.1 Pseudomonadota bacterium
GCGTAGGCAGCAGGCGCGGCGAGCGGCTCGCCGCCATCGCGTTGCGTGCGCAGGCGCAGGATCAATTCGTCCAGCGGCATGGGCCGGCCCAGCGAAAAGCCCTGCCCGTAGCGGCACCCGGCGGCCCGCAGGGCGGGAATATCGGCCACGTTTTCCACGCCTTCGGCGACCACGCGCCAGCCCAGGCGGGTAGCCAGCTCCGCGGCGGTGCGCAGCACCTCGAAGGCCACGGCGCTGCGACGCATCCGCGTCACGAAATACTGGTCGATCTTCACTTCCGACAGCGGAAGCGCCGACAGCAGCTTGAGCGACGCATGACCGGTGCCGAAATCGTCCAGGCTGACTTCGCAGCCCGCCTCTTCCAGTCGCAGCAGCGACGCGCGCAGCACGTCCAGGTCATGGATGGGTTGGTCTTCGGTCAGTTCCACGCGCACCAGCGAAGGCGGCAGTTCCGCCGAGCGAACGCGATCCAGCAGGAAATCGATGCAGCGCGTCTCGGAAAGCGTGGTGGCCGGGGCATTGATTGCCAGCGGCACCGCCACGCCCACTCGGCGCAGCGTCTGAAGCGCATCGATCACCCGGACACATACGCGCTCAAAGAGCATGCAGTCCAGCCCAAGCCGGTTCACTGCCGGAATGAAGTCCGACGGCATCACGACACCCAGTTGCGGATGCTGCCAGCGGACCAACGCTTCAGCCGACACGATCCGGCCCGTCAGCAGGTCCACTTGCGGCTGCAGGAGCACGCGCAGCCCGTCCCGGCTGGTGATCATGGCGGTAATTTCCGCATCGCTGACCACGGAATTTTGGCAAGGCTCAGTGTTGATCATGGCTTGCTCCAGATGCGCTCCGACGTGATGCCTGCGCTGTCCGGGCGCAGATCGGGACACGATATTCGGGCATTCTGCGCTCACTCCGCCATAAAGTCACACACATGTAACCAGAGGTGTTAAGGTGCGGGGATTCATGTTTCGCGCGGTATCGCGGGCACGCGGCAGGCCGCGCCTGACGGTGCCTTGTCGACATGGTAGGGTTGCCGTCTTCGGGCCCGGCCCGCGTTCCATTTCCGCTGTATTTCCCTCTCCGCGTGACTAGTCTGCTTACCCGTTGGCGCGCCTCCCTGCGCAATGTGCTGTGGCTCGATGCCCTGCAAGCCGCCGCCATCAGCGCGGCCCCCGTCATCCTTGCCGTGCTGGTGCACGAGCCGCGCCTGGGCTGGACCGCCATCGCCGCGTTCTGGGCCTGTTTCGGCGACCCCGGCGGCCCCTTGCGCAAACGCGCGGGATCGATGCTGGCGCTGGGCCTGATCGGCGCCCTCTTCTGCCTGCTGGCCAGCGCCAGCGCGGCGCATCTCTGGCTGCTGTTGCCGCTTACCTTTGTCTGCTGCACGTTCGGCGGGCTGCTGCGCGTGCTGGGACCGGCCGCCGCCATCGTGGGCACCCTGCTGTCGGCCGGCTTTGTCGTGGCCGCCGAGCTGCCCGCGCCGACGCTCATGGAAAGCCTCTGGTACACGCTGTTCTTCCTGGCGGGCGCCGTCTGGTCCATCCTGATGACGGCGCTCGTCTGGCGCCGCCGCCCCTGGAAGGACGCAACCCATGCGGTCGCGCACTGCTACCGGGGGCTGGCCGATTTTTCCGACGCGCTGGCCCGCATGTATTCGGGCCTCGCGCCCGCCGCGGGCCAGCAAGCCTGGACCGCCGTCGTCAAACCCCAGCGCAGCGCCCAGCGCGCCGCGTTGGAGGCGGCCCGCGTCCGCATCCGCGAAGTGCTCGATGCCCGCCCGTCGCGCCGGGCGCGCGCGCATCAATTGATGTACCTGCTGGACAGCGCCGAGGACAGTTTCATCGCGCTGGTCGCCGCCGCTGATCTGCTGGAATCGAACGCGCCGCGCTGGCTGGGCCGCAGCGCTGGCGCTCACCTGTCGCACGCCCTGCACCGCTACGCCAGCGTCTGCAACGCCATCGCCAGCACGTCCGACGTCAGCGATGCCAAGCAGGCGGATTGCCTGCGAGAACGCCTGGCCCACTACAACGCCGGACTGCGCGATCTGCGCGGCGGCGCCATGGCCTACGCACCCGATCTGGCCACCGTGGTGCCGGTGCTGGACCGCCTGCTGCACACCGCGCAGGCGGTCACCCACTCCCTGTTCGACCAGGGCGCCGCACCGGCCGCGCCGGCGCAACGCACGCGCGAGGCAAGCGGCGCGCGCCAGGCCTGGCAGACGCTGCGCCAGAACCTGCGGTTCGAGTCGGACGCATTCCGCCATGCGTTTCGGGTCGGCGTGGGCGCCACCATTGCCGTCGCCCTGTCCAAGACCTTTGCCGTCAACCACGGCTACTGGATGTCGCTGACGCTGGTCTTTATTCTGCAGCCCTACTTCGCGACGACCTGGCAGCGCACCGTCGAGCGCGTGATCGGCAGCGTGGCGGGCGCCATCGGCGCTTCGCTGCTGGGACTGCTGCTCAGCACGCCGCTGTCGGTGGCGCTGGCGGTGCTGCCGATCGCACTCGGCACGTTTGCCGCGCGCACCATTCATTACGCGCTCTTCACCTTTTTCCTCACCTCGCAATTCGTGCTGGTCAGCCACATCCAGCAGCCCGAGATCTACGAGCCCATGCTGGCCGCGCTGCGCGCCTTCAACAGTGTGCTGGGCGGCATCCTGGCGCTATTGGTGGGCTTTCTGGTCTGGCCCGAGAAAGAGCCGCGGCAGCTTGCCGGCGCCCTGGCGCGCGCATTGCAGCGGCATGCCGACTACGCGCGGGCCCTGACCCAGGAAAAGAGCGGCGGCGAACCCTCGCAAGACATCGTCGGCCTGCGCAGGCTTGCCTGCCTGTCGGCCGACAACGCCGAGGCGTCGCTCCAGCGGCTTCAGCAGAATCCGGTGCATCGCGAACGCAACGTGGACACCGCCGTGAACCTGCTCAACGCCATGCGCCGCATCACGGCGGCAGGCACGGTGCTGGAAATCCAGCCGCCGCTGCCCCCTGCGTCCCCGGCGGCGGCCGCGCTGCGCGACTACGGCGCCGTGCTGGCGCACGTGCTGCATCCCGAAGGCCCAGGGCCAGGCCCGGCGGCAGACGCACGCCGCATGGGGGTACCGGCGGTCATCGCCGACGCCGAACCGGCGCTCGCCGCCCCGCTGGACCGCATCGCGCAGCAGGCGCGCCAGATCCGGCAACTGCGCGAGCGCGTGCAGCGCGACGAACCGGCGCAATAACGTCTTGAATTGCGCCGGCGAGGCCAAACTCAGACCGGTTTGACGCGCATCAAGGGATCCCGCGGGTTAAACGGCAACCATACGGACATGGCACGCTTTTAACCAAGGAGGCCCACCATGTACCGCCGCATTACCGTCCACCTGGACCACGGGTTTGACTGCACGCGCCGCACCGCGCTGGCGCTGGGACTGGCCAAGCGCCACAAGGCCGAACTGGTGGGGGTCTACGCCAGCTCCGCGCCGCCGCAGTACTACTACGGCGAATCCGTCATGATGTCGCGCACGCTGAACA
>JAEYVD010000858.1 GCA_023432075.1 Pseudomonadota bacterium
CGTACGAATCGCGGCGTGCCCAGTCGCGCTGCCACTCCAGCAGCACCTGCTGCCACGTGACCGGCACGACGCCGGCCTGGATCATGCGCTGCATGGCCATGTCGTGCGCTTCCTTGGACGTGCCGCCGGACGCGTCGGACACCATGTAGATCTCGTACTCGCCTTCCAGCATCGCGCACAGCGCAAAGGTGGTGTTGCAGACTTCGGTCCAGAGGCCGGCCACGACGACCTTCTTGCGGCCATTGGCGGCCAGCGCGTCGCGCACCTTCTGGTCGTCCCACGAGTTCATCGAGGTGCGTTCCAGGACCTTCTGGTTCGGAAACACATCGAGCAGTTCGGGGTAGGTGTAGCCCGAGAACGATTCGGTCTCGACGGTGGTGATGGTGGTGGGAATGCCAAACACCTTGGCGGCCTTGGCCAGGCCCACCGCGTTGTTCTTCAGCGTCTGGCGGTCGATCGACTGCACGCCGAATGCCATCTGCGGCTGGTGATCGATGAAGATGATCTGGCTGTTCTGCGGGGTCAGAACTTCGAGCTTTGCTTGGGACATGGATATCACCTTGGGGGGGTGGGTCGGGCGTTAACGAGAAGGTCAGGATAGGGGAAACGTTCTCGCTTCGACATTGTTCGAAGGTATGGCACCCAGCGGGAAAGCCGCCATCACGCGGCGCCAGGCTTAGCCCGGTCCGGCGCGCTTGATGCCAAGCGTGGCCAGCGCGGCGACCACGGGCGGCACGAGAAAGCACCACATCAGCGACGCCCAATACAGGAGCGCGGCGATGGCGCAGCCGGTCGCAAAAGCTGCCAAGGCAGGCAACATCTTGCGCAGCCGCCCCACCGCGGCGGTTCGCGCCTCGCCGGTGACGCCCTTGCAGAGGTCGGCCAGGTCGATCATCACCTGGGTGGTGGTGCCGGTCATCAGCGTGGAAGGCGGCGCGCTGCCCAGGTGCATGCGCTGGATCGCGTTCTGGATGCCCATCGCCGCGACCAGCAGCATGCCGGCCATGACCGCGACCGGCGTGTCGCTGTCGGAAAAGGGGCCATGGGCAACAAGGACATAGGCCGCGGCGGCCAGCAGCAGCACTTTCGCGCACATGAGCCGGGACATCGCCGTGTCGGCGGCCGCCTGGCTTGCGGCAAAGAGGCGGGTCAGGACGACCACGACGCAAAAGAGCGGCAGCGCCAGCATCTTGGCGAAGGCGCCCGTGGTGCCGTGCACCAAGGCGGCGCCCAGGGTCACGAAATTGCCGGTCACGTGCGCGGTGAACAGGCCATTGAGCGCCAGGAACCCCGCCGTGTCGACGTACCCCGCGTTAAAGCCCAATAGCCCGGTGAATCGCGGAGATACGGGAGTCTGTTCCATGATTTCTCAATGACTGCGGGGTTAGCGCCGCGCCGGGAGTCACCGGCGTTCGTTCAGGTCCTGCCAGATCACTAGGAGAAATCCGCCCACGAGGCCCAGGTGCTCGAAAAACGAGTTGGCCGCGAAGAAACGTGCCTGGCCGGGCGGCATCTCCCAGAATTGCAGGGCGACGAAGGTGGCCAGCAGCGTGAAGATCGCCAGCCCCAGCGCGCCGATCCACCGGTGCCATCCGATGAGGATCATGATCGAGGCGATGAGCTCCAACGCGATCACGATGACGGCAAACAAGGGGGCCGGCGTCAGGCCGAAGTGCGTCATCTCGGCGATAGCGCCGGGAAAGTCGGTCAGCTTGACCAGCCCGCCCTGCAGGTATGCCGCGCACAGTCCCAGGTAGGCGACGAAGCGGGCAAGCCGGCCGCCGAGGACCGGCCGGGCAAGGCCGGATAACGTGCTTGAAAAGGTCGACATGGGTGCGGTCCCCTACACGGCCCAGCAGGAGCAGCCCAGCGCCCCGAAGAAGGACTTCTGGTCGGCGGCCGGCACGCTGGAGGCCCAGGCGTTGGCATGGCTGTGCCCATGCAGGCCGCACGCGCTGGCGCAACCGCAAGCGGCGGCAAAGCGCTTGTAGTCCAGCGAGTTGCGGCCGGCGCCGTCCGGATCGCCCCAGGCGGCATAGCCGCCGAACAGGCGCGTGGGCGACCAATCCGGCATGGCGGGCGGCGGCGCGTTGTCGTCCAGGCTGGCGAAGTCGCCGGCGCCATAGACGACGCGACCGCCCACGACGGTCAGGTCGGACGTCAGGAAGGAGATCTCTTCATCGGCGACGGCAAAGAAATCCTGCGACGGTACGATCAGGTCGGCGAACTGACCCACCTGGATGCGGCCGCGCTTGCCTTCGTCGTTGGAGAACCACGCGACGTTCTCGGTCCACATGCGCAGCGCCGTCTCGCGGTCCAGCAGGTTTTTCTGCGGATACAGCGGCATGCCGCCGACGGTCTTGCCCGTGGTCATCCACGACAGCGAAATCCATGGGTTGTAGGACGCGACGCGCGTGGCGTCGGTCCCGGCGGACGTCTTCACGCCCTTCTCCAGGATGCGCTTGACGGGCGGCGTGGCCTGCGCGGCCTTCGCGCCGTATCGCTCGACAAAGTACTCGCCCTGGTATGCCATACGATGCTGGACGGCGATGCCGCCGCCCAGTGCGGCGATGCGGTCGATCGACTTGTCCGAAATCGTCTCGGCGTGATCGAAGAACCAGTTGATGCCGGTGAGCGGCGTGTCGCGATGCACTTTCTCGAAGACATCCAGCGCCCGCGAAATGGTTTCGTCGTAGGTGGCGTGCAGACGCCAGGGCCATTTGTTCTGGACCAGGACGCGCACGACTTCTTCGAGCTCGCCTTCCATTTCCGGCGGCATGTCCGGACGTTCGACCCGAAAGTCCTCGAAGTCGGCCGCGGAGAACACCAGCATTTCGCCGGCCCCGTTATGCCGGAAGTAATCGTCGCCCTGCTTGTACTTGACCGAAGACGTCCACTTCAGGAAGTCTTCCTTCTCGTGCTTGGGCTTTTGCGTGAAGAGGTTGTACGCAAGTCGCACCGTCAGCTGGTTGTCGTCGGCCAGCTTCTGGATGACGGCATAGTCGTCCGGATAATTCTGGTATCCGCCGCCGGCGTCGATGACCCCCGTGACGCCCAGCCGATTGAGCTCGCGCATGAAGTGGCGCGTGGAGTTCAACTGGTAATCGAAGGGCAGCTTCGGACCCTTGGCGAGGGTGGAGTAAAGAATCGTGGCATTGGGCTTGGCCAGGAGCAGGCCCGTGGGATTGCCGTTCGCATCGCGGATGATCTGGCCGCCTTCCGGGTCCGGCGTGTCCCGCGTGTAGCCCACTACCCGCAGCGCCGCGGCATTCAAGAGCGCCCGGTCGTACAGGTGCAGCAGGAACACGGGCGTGTCCGGCGCGACCCCATTGATTTCCTCGATGGTCGGCAGGCGCTTCTCGATGAACTGGTGCTCGGTGAACCCGCCCACCACGCGCACCCACTGGGGCGCCGGCGTGATGGCGACCTGACGGCGCAGCATCTCCATCGCGTCGGCCAGCGAGCGCACGCCGTCCCAGCGCAGCTCCATGTTGTAGTTCAACCCGCCGCGCACGACGTGCGTGTGGTTGTCGTAGAGGCCAGGCAGGACGCTCTTCTTCTTCAAATCGACCAGCCGGGTGTTCGGGCCGGCCAGGCGCAGGACTTCCCGGTCGTTGCCGACCGCGACGAACTTGCCGGCCGTGACGGCGACGGCGCCCGCTTCCGGTTTGGCGCGATCCAGCGTGGTGAAGCGGCCGTTGTAGAAGATCACCTCCGGGGGGCCGTCCGAGAGCGGCGTCCCGGCTTCCGGGCGCGATCCGGCATCCGCCCGGCCTGCCCACATGCCATTGAGCGCAAACGCTGAGGCCAGCGAAGACGCCGCTCCCAGGACTTGTCGACGCGAAGCCATGCCACTCTCCTCGATTAATTTCGCGAAGGCTAGGTTTTCACGGCGTCTGACGGGGCGCAATCCGACTTTAGGTTCGTCACCCTATACCATCGACGAATGGCGCGGGCGGGCGGTCCATCGTAAGGTTTTGCGGTTTGCGCGCTGCCTTGCACGGCGGGCAAATCGGTGTAATCCCGCAGACAATCGCGCCAGGACGCGGCGCAACGTTAAGAATTGGTGAGGATTAACGATTCATTAATTCTTCGACCTCTATATTCGCGCTCGTCAGCCGGCGCGGGCCCGTTCAGGGTTCCAGCGCTTGTCCAGCGCGAATTGTCATGAGCCGGTTGCCGACAACAACAAAGGCGAATGATGAATCTGGCAGCCATGAAAGTAAGGTCGCGCCTCGCGATCGGTTTCTTCTTGCTTCTTCTTGCGTTGGTGGTGCTTGGGGGCCTGTCCCTGTACGCCGTGAGGACGCTGGACAAATCGATGTACGACATCGTGAACGTGAACAACCAGCAGCTGAAGCTGGCATTGCAAATGCGCGAGCTGGTGCAAGGCCGGGCGATCGTGGTGCGCAACATCGTGCTCTACACGGACCCGAAAGCCGTGGCCAATGAAATCGCCCGGTCCGAAGACATGGCGGCGCGGTATCGCCAGGTCAGCGAACAGCTTGCAAAGATGTTTGCCGACGACGATGGAACGCTGCGCGCCGAGACCGATCTGCTGGCAGCCGCGCAGCGGGCGCAGCAGGAAGCCTCGCCGATCTACGAGCGTGCCATGGAGGCGGGGCGGCAGAACAACACGCAGGAAGCCGCCCGGATCCTGCGGGAAGAGCTGCGCGCCAAGCAGGATGCATGGCTCGACCAGTTGCTGTCGCTGGCCAACCTCGAATCCCAGCTCAACGATGAATCGGCGCGGGAGGCGGCGGCGACCTCGGCGCGTCTGCAGAGCACGATCATTGTGATCATGACGATCGCCGTGCTGGTGGGTGTCCTGTCGGCCTGGCTGGTCACGCGCAGCATCATCCGGCAGCTGGGCGGCGAGCCGGCCGACGCGCAGAAGCTGGCGGGCGCCATCGCCAGCGGCGATCTCACGACGGCGCTGAAGCTCGATGAGCGGGATCGTTCGAGCCTGATGTATTCGCTGGAAACGATGCGCAGGCAGCTTGCGTCGACGGTCGGCACGATCGTCAGCGCGGCGGAATCCATTTCGACCGCGTCGGCGCAGATTGCCGAAGGCAATGCCGACCTGTCGCAACGGACCGAGGAACAGGCCGCATCGCTTGAGGAAACGGCCGCCAGCATCGAAGAGATGACCTCGACGGTGCGGATGAACCAGGACAACGCGACACGGGGCAGCAGCCTTGCCGTCGATTGCAGCCAGCTCACCGTTGAAGCGGGTCGCGTGGTGGGGCAGGTGGTCGATGCGATCGGAGCCATCTCGGCCGATGCGCAGCGGGTGGGTGAGATCGTGTCGGTGATCGACAGCATCGCCTTCCAGACAAACATTCTTGCGCTGAACGCCGCCGTGGAAGCGGCGCGGGCTGGCGAACAGGGACGCGGCTTCGCCGTGGTGGCGACGGAAGTGCGCGCGCTGGCCCAGCGCAGCGCCACGGCCGCCAAGGAGATCAAGGGTTTGATCGAGAACTCCCAGCGTGCGGTGGAGGGCGGCGAGTCGATGGCGGCCACGGCGGGCGGCCAGATGGAGAAGGTGCTCGATGCGGTGGCAAGGCTCAAGGAGGTGACCGTGGAAATCGCCTCGGCCTCGGCGGAGCAGACTGCCGGCATCGAGCAGGTGAATGTGGCCGTGTCGCAAATGGATACGATGACGCAACAGAATGCGGCGTTGGTCGAAGAGTCCGCTGCGGCGGCCGGCGCAATGGCCACGCAGGCGAAAGAGCTCCTGCAGGCGGTGGCGCGTTTCAAGACGGAACGGCAGCCTGGCGCGGCGCAGCCCGGCGCGCGTTACGAGCGGTTGGCGCTGGCAGCACCTGTGCACGCCTGAGGCCGCAACCTGACCGTATGATGCGGCCTGGGGCGGCGAGCGCGCGGCCCCAGGCTGCAGCTGTCAACGCACACGGAAGGGGAATACTGACATGCGAGTTCTGTTGGTTGAGGACGACGCGATGTTCGCGGACGCGTTGACGCTGGCCCTCGAGGAACTGGACTTCGCGGTGACGCTCGTGCAGGAAGTCGAGGCCGCCAAGGTGCTGCTGCTGCAGCACGCCTTCACGCTCGTGCTGCTGGATATCGGGCTGCATCGCGGCTCGGGCCTGGACGTACTGCGTTTCATGCGCCGGCGTGGCGATGCGGTGCCGGTGATCCTGATCACCGCGCGGGATGCGTTGAGCGATCGCATCAGGGGGCTGGATATCGGCGCCGACGATTACGTCATCAAGCCGTTCGAACCCACGGAGCTGTTTGCGCGCATGCGCGCCCTGCTCAGGCGCAGCGGCGTTCCGGGCGAGAAGATCCTGGCTTGGCGTCATGTGAAGCTGGATCCAGGCCGGCGCGAAGCGTTCGTTGATGAAGCGCCGACACGGTTGTCGGAGCACGAGTTCCGCACGCTGGAGATGCTGCTCAGGCACCCTGACAGGCTGGTGTCGACGGAAGAGCTGCGCGCGCACCTCTATGGCGCGGGCCGGCTTGGCGAGAGCAATACGATCGCCGTGTTCATTCATTCGCTGAGAAAAAAGCTGGGCAAGGACACCATCGAGAATGTCCATGGCCAAGGCTACCGGCTGGCCCGGGACGGCGGCTGATGCGGCGGGTCACGAATTCGCTGCGCGCACAGGTCCTGTTGGGCATCTTCAGCGCGCTGCTCGTCTCGTGGCTGGTGCAGTTTGGCTTGTATTGGAACAGCGTGACCCGGGCCGAATCCGGGGTGCGCGATCATGAGTTGAATGCCTTGGTCGACAGCATGGCGTTCTTTCTGGCGATGGTGCCCGCCACCCACGACATCACCCGCGAGTTGCCGGTTCCCGCCTTCCTGGCGCGCCCGGCTGTCGGCAAGACCGAGATCCAGGTCTGGGACCGCGTGACGAACCGCCTGGTGCTTGCGTCCAAGGATGCGCCGCGCACGCGGATGGTGCACGGGAACACGGTTGGGTTTTCGTGCGTCGTGCAGGGCGGGGATACGTGGCGGGTCTACGCGGGGCTGGACGAATCCGCGCGGTTCGAGATCGTGGCGGGTACGCCGACGCGTGCGTTCTACGCCGGCCTTGCCGACCGGTTCGAATTGGGCTCGATCGTCACGCTGCTGATGTTCGGCGGGATCGGGGGCGTGACGATGCTGGTCGTCTGCCATTCCGTGCGCAAGCTTGGCCGCGTGGGCCAGGAAATTGCGCAGGCTAGCGTGACCGATGGCGTGACGGTTGACGAGCGGGCAGTCCCGGCTGAATTGTGGCCCTTGATACGCGCGATCAATGAACGGCAGCGCCGTGTGGCGGCGCTGATCGAGAACGAGCGCCGGTTCATCGGCGATGCCGCCCATGAGCTTCGCACGCCGCTGGCGGTGCTGGCCGTGTACGCAGACACGGCGTATCGCGTCAACGACCCCGTTAAGGCCAGGATGCTGATGCAGAAGATCGCGGAGACCACGCGCCGCAGTTCCCGCATCGTCGAACAGCTGCTGGACCTGGCCCGCACGGACCGCAACGACATCCAGCTAGAGCCGGTGAATCTTGCGTCCGTGGTGGCCTTCGTGCTGCGGGACATGCAGGCTTCGTTCATCCATCGCGCCCAACAGGTCACCGTGGATGCCGCGCCGGTCCAGATCATGGGTCAGGTGGATGCGCTGGGCATCCTGGTGCGCAATCTGCTGGACAACGCGGGCAGATACAGCGGCGAGAACAGCGCAATCAGCATTGCGCTGCATTGGGAGCCGGAGGGCGTCACGCTGGCGGTCGCGGACAACGGCCCGGGCATCCCGCGGCCATTGCGCGAGCGCATCTTTGATCCCTTCTATCGCGGGCCGGGCGCGCCCAGCCACGGGAGCGGGCTTGGGCTGGCATTGGTCGCAAGGATTGCCCGCTCGCACGAGGCGCACGTGACGGTGGAGGAAGGCCCGCAGGGGCGCGGCGTGTGCTTCAACGTGGTGTTTCCGTTGCCGGGCGCGGCCGCGGCCGGGCTGGCGTGACGGGGGCGGCAAAGGATGAACATGGATGCACCGGATTGCGGCAAGGGAACGACGCCACCGTTCGATGGCGTGCGCGCGTACCTGCAGGCGGTCCAGGGCCGCGATGACCTGAATCGGATACGTCAGCTCAAAGCGCGCAACGACGGCTTGAAACGGTCAGTGCAACGCCTTCCGATGGCGCGATGCGCGAGCGACGTGGCGCCGCCCGGGGCCTGGTGGAAGCGGGTGCTGCGCACCGTGGAACTTAAGAAATGACGCTGCGGGGCCGTTAAACCATCGGGGCCCCACGTCCAGTGTTGGGCCCATTTTCCATATTGCCCATGCCCGTCCGCCCCAAACCTTTCACCCAAGCCTGTCCGCGATGCAATTGGACCAAGACATTTTCCCCGGCCACCGATGTGCTGACCGCGGGGCGCGACCTCGCCGTCTCCTGTCCGCGCTGCGGTTCAACGGCACTGAAGATTGAAGAGGCTTCGGTGTTTGCCCGCCTTGCGAGCCGGTTGAAACGCCTGCTGGCTTGATGGGGCGCGCCAGCGCATTGGCGCGTCATGCAAAAGCGCCTTCGTTCATATGGCGGTTGCCGGATTAATAAAAAAAGCCAAACCGAGCGGGGCGCCCGTGTCATTTTGTGACTGAATGCGGCCCGGCAACGCGCGTGGGTCGTGTGTCGTGCCGGTTCCAAGATGGTATCCAAACACGGCTGATTTCTGCATTTGGATGGTATCTAAAAATCAATAATAAATACTTTGGATAATACCTTCGTTCATCTGCTTAGCATTATCAGGCGTATACCGTAGAACTATTTTGATAATTAACGGGATATAACCCCGTTTATTAACGGGGACGCAAAAAAAATCGTTATACAGTGCCTCCTTTTTTCGAGAGCTGACCCTAAATTCACGCCGGCTGCATTATTACTTGCCGATACTTTTTAAACATATCGGTAATGTGTGAAAGGAAGCTCGATTAATCCGGAGGATTGAAGTTTTGGCATACGGCACAAAGAAGTGGCTGACGGCGACGCTCGCCTTGAGCGCGTCCTACGTGGGGAGCGTCACCGCTGCGGACCTGACCATTGGGGCGGGCAATACGCAGGTGTTTGACGGGTCGGCCAACTTTCCCGGCGGAATCGATGTCAACGGCGGGACGGCGGTAATCGGCGGCAATGGCGGCGGTGCAGGCGTGACAATCGGCGGCAACGTCAATGCCATGTCCGGCGGCACCGTGGCGGGTTTTGGCGCGATCAATGGCGACCTGAACGTGACGGGCAATGCCCGCGTCGCGCCGGGATATTGGGTCGACACGCCAACCGGCGTTTCCAACGGCAATCTCGTTGTGAACGGCAACCTGGGCATCAACAACGGCGTCTTCGATTTCGAAACGGGCTATGCCGGACTGCCCATCACGCAACCCGGCACGGGCGACAACATCACGGTGGGCGGCAACGTGGCCCTGAACAACGCGACGTTGAACGTGAAGGTCAGCACGCATGGGGTCAACGCCGGCTTCTACCGCATCATGTCGTACGGCGGCACCTTGAGCGGCAACGGCCTGACGCTGGGCACGGTCTCCGGCGACTCGGTGCCGGCCGCCACCATCCAGACGCTGACGGGCGACAAGCACATCAACCTGATCCTGGGTCCCAGCACGACCAACCTGTGGAACGGCAACGGCGTGGCCTCCGCGGCAAACGCCGGCGGCGGCAACGGCACGTGGAGCGCCGCAAGCACGAACTGGAACAGCCCGACCAACGCCACCGGCGCGCTGCCCAGCGGCGGCTATGCGATCTTCACGGGCGCCGCGGGCACGGTCACCGTCGACGGCAGCGCGGGTCCTGTGCGCGTGTCGGGGCTGCAATTCGCCACCGACCGGTATCGCCTGCAGGGCGCGCCGATCACGCTGGCCGGCACCGGCGGCAACCCGCCCGTCATCGTCGTGGGCGATGGCACGTATGCCGCGGGCAGGTTCGTGGATGTCATCGACAACCCGTTGCAAGGCACGGAAGGCTTCGTGAAAACCGGCGTCGGTTCGATCATCCTGAATGGCGACAGCAGCAACCTGACCGGTCCCATCTTCATCGCCGACGGCGCGCTGGAGATCAATGGCAAGCTGAACGGCCCGATGGACATCGGCCGCGAAGTGGTGCTGGCCGGTGTCGGTCAAGTGGGCAGCACGACGCTATACCCCACGGCCGTCATCTCGCCGGGCAACGACGGCACGCCGATGGGCACGCTGACGGTCAACGGCAACCTTGCCTTCGGCCAGGACACGATCTATCGCGTGCATGCCGATCCGGCCAGCACGCTGAGCGACCGCATTCACGTGACCGGCGTCGCGACGCTGGACGGCACCGTGGCGCATGTGGGCCCGAACGGCAACTACGCGCCGCGCACGACGTACAACATCCTGACGGCCGACGGCGGCATCCAGGGCCGTTTCACGGGCGTGTCGAGCGCGTACGCGTTCCTGACCCCGTCGCTGAGCTACGACGCGAAGAATGCGTTCATGACGCTCGCGCGCAACGGCGTGCCGATCGGCAGCGTGGGCGGTTCGGAAAACGAAACCAACGTGGGCGGGGCGCTGGATCAGCAGGCGCCGCCGTCGAGCGGCAATGGCTCGGCGCCGGCAGGCAACGGCGCTGCGCCGTCGGGTAACGGTTCGGCATCGGCGGGCAATGGCGCGCCTTCGACCGGCAACGGTTCCGCCTCGACGGGCAATGGCGCGCCTTCGACCGGCAACGGTTCCGCCTCGACGGGCAATGGCTCCGCGCCGACGGGCACCGGCTCGGCCACGACCGGCTCGGCCACGCCCGGCACGGGTACGACCTCGGCCGGCAGCGAATCCGCGCCGGCCGTCACCCAACCCGTTGCGCCCGGCGCCGATTCGTCGCTGGTTGCCAGCGCCAATGGCGCGGGCAAGACGACGGGCGTCAGCCAGGTCACGGATGCCGTGCTGGCCATGACGCCCGGCCAGGCGCGCGCGGCGTTGAAGCAATTGTCCGGCGAAGCGTATGCGAGCACGGGCAGCGTGCTGCAAACGCAGGGCGACGCTGTCACCACCCTGCCGCTGTCGCATCTGCGCGGCAATCTGGACGCGCCGATGCGCGCCGGCCGGCCGACGGCGCAGTTGGGCGCGACGTCCTCCGATGCCCTGCCGCAAAGCGGCGCATCGCCGGTCTGGGCGCAGGCGTTCGGCAACTGGAGCACCTTCAACGGC
>JAEYVD010000875.1 GCA_023432075.1 Pseudomonadota bacterium
GCCAGGGCGGCGGTGCAACAGCGGTAGGGCGTCCTACAATCAGCGCATGTCCACCATCCGCCTCTTTTATGCGCTGTGGCCGTCCCCCCCGCTGGCGGCGTCGCTTGCCGGCTGGGCGGAACAGGCAAAAATGACATGCGGCGGACGCACCATGCGCACCGAGACGCTGCATCTGACGCTGGCGTTTCTGGGTCCCGTCGACAGCGCCCTGGCCGACGAACTGGCTGCCGCCACGCCCGAACGGGGGCTGGCGCCGGGCGATGCGCCAATCGAATGCTACGGGGTGTTCAGCCGCCAGCGCATCCTGTGGGCGGGCCCGTCCGAGACGCCCCCCGCCCTGCAGCAAGCCCATGAGGACCTCTGGCAGTGGCTGTCCTGCTACGGGCTCACCCCGCCCACGCAGCCTTTCCGCCCGCACGTCACCCTGCTGCGCAACATCACGCATCCCCATCCGCCCGACGACGCGCCCGCCCCGCTTGCCTGGCGCTACGACCGCATGGTGCTGGTCGCGTCCGAGTCGCTGACCGGCGGCAGCCGCTATCGCATCGTGGCGCAATCCCGGCCGCTCGGCGGCTAGGGCACAATCGTACGGTTGCCAATTCCTGGGACCCCCATGATCATCCTGCTGGATCAAGACGGCGTGCTGGCCGATTTCGAACACGCCTTCATCGACGCCTGGCGCGCGCGCCACCCTGACGTCGCGCCCGTGGCGTTCGAGAACCGCAAGTCCTTCTACATCCGCGAGGACTACGCCCCCGAACTACGCGGGATGGCCGAGGCCATCTACACGGCGCCGGGCTTCATCCGCAACCTGCCGCCGGTCCCGGGCGCGCTCGCGGCCTTCCACGAGTTGCTGGCGCTGGGCATGGACGTGCGGATCTGCTCGTCGCCGCTGTCCCAGTTTGAAAACTGCGTCGCCGAGAAATACCTGTGGGTGGAAAAAAACCTGGGCCGCGAGGCCACCAACCGGCTGATCCTGACCAAGGACAAGACGCTGGTGCAGGGCCATCTGCTGATCGACGACAAGCCGCATATCGAAGGCGCCGCGCGGCCGCGCTGGAAGCACATCCTGTTCGATGCGCCCTACAACCGCGAGGTGACGGACCGCCCGCGCATCAATTGGCAGAACTGGCGCAACGTGCTGGCTGGCGAGCTCTATACGGCAGATGCCTGAGTCCCGCTGAGTCCTGTTCAGGCGTCATCGTTTGGGACTATCCTGTGGAGTCGTACGCCCCACCCAGGAGGAGCCCGCGCCATGAATCTGTACCGCCTGCTCAAGCAGCGAGAAGCCGACCACAAGCCGCTACGCGTGGCCTTGTTGGGCGCCGGAAAATTCGGCGCCATGTTCATGAGCCAGGCCCCGCGCACGCCGGGCATCCGCCTGGTGGCGGTGGCGGACCTGGTGCCCGACCGGGCCCGCGCCGCGCTGACCCGTGTCGGCTGGCCGGCCGGCGCGCTCAACGCCAGCAGCATCAATGACGCCTACAAGAACGGCAAGGTCTATTTCTGCGACGACGCGCGCACCGTCATCGCCAGCCCTGATGTGGACATCGTCATCGACGCCACCGGCCAGGCCGCCGCCGGCATCACGCACGTGCTGACCTGCTGCGAATACGGCAAGCACATCATTATGGTCAACGTGGAGGCCGACGCGCTGGCCGGGCCGCTGCTGGCGCGCCGCGCGCGCGAAGCGGGCATCGTCTATTCGCTGGCCTACGGCGATCAGCCCGCCCTGATCTGCGAAATGGTGGACTGGGCGCGCGCCAGCGGCTTCGAGGTCATGGCAGCGGGCAAGGGCACCAAGTATCTACCCGAATTCCACACGTCCACCCCCGACACCGTCTGGCCGTACTACGGCTTCACCGCCGAAATGGTGGCGGCGGGCGACTTCAACGCGCAGATGTTCAACAGCTTTCTGGACGGCACCAAGAGCGCCATCGAGATGGCGGCCGTCTCCAATGCCACGGGTCTTTTGCCGTCGCCCTCGGGCCTGCACTTTCCGCCGTGCGGCGTGGACGACCTGGCGCGCGTGCTGCGTCCCCGCGAGGACGGCGGCATGCTGCATCATCGCGGCCAGGTCGAGGTGATCTCGTCGCTGGAACGCGACGGCCGGCCGGTGTTCCGGGATCTGCGCTGGGGCGTGTATGTCACGCTTGCGGCCGACAGCGACTACGTGCGGCGCTGCTTTCAGGAATATGGCCTGGTCACCGATCCCAGCGGCAACTTCACCGCCATGTACAAGCCCTACCACCTGATCGGCCTGGAACTGGGCATCAGCGTGGCCAGCGTGGGCCTGCGGCGCGAGCCCACCGGCGCGCCCGCGGGCTGGCACGGCGACGTCGTGGCCACCGCCAAGCGCGACCTGCAGGCCGGCCAGATCCTGGACGGCGAAGGCGGCTACACGGTGTACGGGCGCCTGATGCCTGCCCCCGATTCGGTCGAGGAAGGCTATCTGCCGCTGGGCTTGTCGAACAAGGTCAAGCTGAAGAACCCCGTGCGCCAGTCGCAGGCGATCCGCTGGCGCGACGT
>JAEYVD010000877.1 GCA_023432075.1 Pseudomonadota bacterium
CCCCTGCCATAGCGGCTTGGATGTACGGGTTTACCATTACCCGGCAGCCGCCGCGCTGTCCCCCTCAACAAGGAACCGTCGTGGGCAACAATACACAATTTCCGGCCTCTGTTTTCAAGGCATATGACATTCGCGGCACCGTGCCGGACCTGATCGACGCAACCTTCGCCCGTTCGCTCGGCGTGGCGCTTGCGGCCCGTGCCCGCGAGCAGGGCGTGCAGACGCTGGTGGTCGGGCGCGACGGCCGCCTCAGCAGCGACATGCTGTCGCTGGCCCTGCAGGAAGGCATGCTGGAAGGCGGCGTCGATACGCTGGACATTGGCATGGTGCCCACGCCGCTCGTCTACTTTGCCGCGAACATCATGCAGACCGGCTCGGGCGTGGCCATTACCGGCAGCCACAATCCCCCCAAGTACAACGGATTCAAGATGATGATGGGCGGCCGCGCGCTGTACGGCGACGACGTCCAGCAGCTGGCCCAGACCATGAACGGGCAAGCCCCGGCCCCCGCCCCTGAACCCGGCACGCGCCGCCAGCTCGATCTGGCGCAGACCTACATCGCGCGCGTGGCCTCGGGCGTCAAACTGGCGCGTCCCATGAAGATCGCCATCGATTGCGGCAACGGCGTGGCCGGCGCGGTGGCGCCGCAGCTCTTTCGCGCGCTGGGCTGCGAGGTCGACGAATTGTTCTGCGAGGTGGACGGCAACTTTCCCAACCATCACCCCGATCCCGCCGAACCCAAGAACCTGCAGGACCTGATCAAGCACGTCGCCGAGACCGATTGCGAACTCGGCCTGGCCTTCGACGGCGACGGCGACCGCCTGGGCGTGGTCACCAAATCCGGACAGATCATCTGGCCCGACCGCCAGCTCGTCCTCTTTGCGCGCGACGTGCTCGAGCGCAACCCCGGCGCCACCATCATCTATGACGTCAAGTGCAGCCGCCACGTGGGCCTGTCGGTCGAAGCGGCCGGCGGCGCCGCGCTGATGTGGAAGACGGGCCACTCGCTGGTCAAGGCCAAGCTGGCCGAAACCGGCGCGCCGCTGGCCGGCGAAATGAGCGGCCACATCTTCTTCAAGGAACGTTGGTACGGGTTCGACGACGGCCTGTACACCGGCGCCCGCCTGCTCGAAATAGTGTCGCGCGCCGCCGACGCCTGCGCCCCGCTGGAAGCCCTGCCGCAAGACGTGTCCACGCCGGAACTCAAGCTCGAAATGGAAGAAGGCCAGCCGTTCACGCTGGTCAAGTCCTTGCAAGAGCAAGGCCAATTTCCCGACGCCAAGCGCGTGATCACGATCGACGGCGTGCGTGCCGAATACGCCGACGGCTTCGGCCTGGCGCGGCCGTCCAACACCACGCCGGTCGTCGTGCTGCGCTTCGAGGCCCAGAGCGAAGCGGCCCTCGCACGCATCCAGGCCGACTTCCGCCGCGAACTGGGCAAGCTCGCCCCGAACGCCACACTGCCTTTCTGATCGCCCATGTCGTTAGCCAACAGCCCCGCGTGGCAGCAGTTCACCGCCGCAACACGCACGGCATCCCGGGACGGCCAGAAGCTGCGTGTCATCAATGCGCCCGGGCTGCGCCTGGACCTGAGCGCACAGGCGCAATCGCCCGAACTACTGGCCGCCTCGCGGGCGCTGCTGGCGCAGCAGGACTTCGATACCTGGCGTGCGCGCCTGTTCGATGGCGGCCAAGCCAATTGGACGGAAGGACGCGCCGCCTGGCATACCGCCTTGCGCGCGGCCGAGCCCCCAGCGATGGTGGCCAAGGCGGTGCTGGCCGAGCGCGAACGCCTGCGCGAATTCGTGCGCGCCGCCGACGCAGCCGGCCGCTACAGCGGCGTGCTGCATCTGGGCATTGGCGGCAGCGACTGGGGACCGCGCCTGGTCACCCGCGCGCTGCGTCACGAGGGCGCGCGCCGCGACGTGCGCTTTGCGTCCAACGTGGACTCGCATTCGGTTGCCGAAGCGATGAGCCACCTTGACCCGCACAACACGCTGGTCATCGTCGCCTCCAAGTCGTTCACCACCACCGAGCCGCTGGCCAACGCCGAGGTCGCGATGAACTGGCTGCGCGAAGCCGGCGTCGCCGATCCCATCAAGCAGGTCGTGGCGATCACCTGCAACGTCGAGGCGGCGCTCAACCTGGGCATCCTGCCCGATCACATCTTCCAGATCTGGGACTGGGTCGGCGGGCGCTATTCGCTGTGGTCCGCCATCGGCCTGCCGGTGGCCCTGGCGTTCGGCAACGACACCTTCGACCGGTTGCTCGCTGGCGCGGCTGCCATGGACGACCATTTCCGCAATGCGCCGCCGGACGAGAACGCGCCCGTGCAGCTGGCGCTGGCCGGCGTGGCCAACCGCAGCGTGCTGGGCTATGACTCGCTGGTCATCGCGCCCTACGATTCGCGGCTGCATCACATTGTGCCGTGGGCCCAGCAGCTCGAGATGGAATCGCTGGGCAAGGTCGCGACGGCCGACGGCAGTCCCGCGGGCGTGCCGACGGGCCCCGCAGTGTGGGGGATGCCGGGCACGGATTGCCAGCACACCTTCTTCCAGTGGCTGCATCAGGATTCGGCCGGCGCGCCGGTGGACTTCATCCTGTGCGAACAGCCGGACCATGCGTACGCCCGGCACCACGAGCTGCTGGTCGCCAACTGCCTGGCGCAGCGCTCGGCGCTCTTGCGCGGCAAGACCTTTGAAGAAGCCCTGGCGGAAACCTCCGCCACGGAACGCGATCCGGCGCGCGCGCGCCTGCTGGCGCAACACCGCGTGCATCCGGGCGGACGGCCGTCGTCGCTGATCGTGCTGCCGCGTCTGGAGGCCTACACGCTGGGCGCGCTGCTGGCCCTGTACGAGCACAAGGTGTTCACGCAAGGCGTGATCTGGGGCATCAACCCCTTCGATCAATGGGGCGTGGAGTTCGGCAAGGTGTTGGCCAAGAACATCATGCGCGAGCTGGACGCGCCCCAGCCCAGCCAGCAGGACCCGTCCACGCGCTTCTGGATCGACGCGATCAGGCGCTGAGCGCGTCGTACAGCGCGACGTGGATGCGCGCGACCTGATTGATGTCGAACTCGCGCTCGGCGAGCGCCCTGCCCGCCGCACCCATCGCCTGGCGCAATGCGGAATCTTCGGCCAGGCGGGCGATGGCGTCGGCCAGGGCGGCGGCGTCGCGCACCGGCACCAAGAGGCCGGTCACATCGGGCTCGATCGCGTCCCGGCAGCCTGGCACGTCGGTCGTCACGACCGCCCGACCGCAGGCGGCGGCCTCGATCAACGATTTCGGCAGGCCTTCGCGGTAGGACGGCAGCACTGCGATGTGCGCGGCCGCATACAGCGCCGCCACATCCGATCGCTCGCCCAGCGCCTGCACGCAGCCGTCCTGCTGCCACGCATCGACATCGGCCTGCGTGGCGGAAGCCGGGTTGCCGGCGTCCAGGCCGCCCACCAGTTGCATCGTCACCGGCACGCCGCGTTCGCGCAGCAGCCTTGCCGCCAGAACGAACTCCTGCACGCCCTTGTCGCGCAGCAGGCGCGCCACCATCGTGACGACCACGGGCGGTGCGGGCGGCTCGGGCGTGGGACGGAAGGCCTGCAGATCGACACCCGCGCCGCGGATGATGACCACCTGCTCTTCACGCACCGCGCCCATCGACTTGAGCAGATCGCGGTCGTTGGCGTTCTGGAAGATCACCCGGCTGTTCGGATGGCCCAGCGCGATGCGGTACAGGCGCGCCACCACCGCGCGCACCAGCCGCATCTTCAGCGAATTGGACAGGAAGACAAATCCCAATCCGGAAATCGCCGCCACCATGCCCGGCACACGCGCCAACCGCGCGGCGATGCCGCCGTACAGCACGGGCTTGATGGTGACCAGGTGCACCACGTCAGGCCGCAGCCGGCGGAACAGGCGGACCAGCGCCACCAACGTGCCCAGTTCCTGCAGCGGGCGCTTGCCGCTGCGCGTCATGGGAATGGCGTGATGGGTCATGCCCAGCGCCTGGATGTCGGCCACGGCGGGGCCGTCCATCGTCGCGACGTGCACGTCGTAGCCCGCCTTCTGCGCGGCCAACGCGACCGGCACGCGGTGCGACATGAAGAACGCCGGGTTGTTGACGACAAACAGCAGGCAGCGTCCGGCGCTCATGCTTGGACTCCAGAAATGCGGCGCCAGACGGCGATATAGCTTTGCACCATGCGTGCAAGATCGAAATGTTCCAGGACGCGCGCGCGTCCCGCCTCGCCCGCGCGCTCGCGGCCCCGCGCGGCCACGTCGCACAGCGCGGACTCGATGCCGCGGGCCAGGGCCTCGGCCTGCTCGGGCGGCACCACCACGCCGGTATCGCCGACGATGTAGGCGGCGTCACCCACGTCCGTCACCACGCAATACACGCCGCACGCCATGGCTTCGGCCACCACGTTGGGAAAGCCCTCGGCGCAACTGGACAGCACGTGCAAGTCCAGCCCGTTCATGACGGCAGGCACGTCGTCGCTGGGGCCATTGAGCACCACGCGGTCGCGCAGATCCAGTTTGTCGAGCAAGGCGCCCAACTGCGCGTTGCCTTCGGTCATGTCCCGGCCGATCAGCACGCAGCGCAGGCCCGCGTCGCGACCGTCGCGCACCAGCGCGGCCACGGCGCGCAGCAGGTTGGCATGGTCCTTGAGCGGATCCCAGCGCGCCACGCAGCCGATCACCGGCACGTCCTCGGACAACCCCCAGGCCGCGCGAACGCGCGATCGCGCCTGCGGATCCGGCGCGTAGCGCGACAGGTCATAGCCGTTGGCGATCACGACCAGGCGGTCGCGGCGGTAGCCTTTTTCAGCGTGGCGCTGCGCGGCATTCTGCGCGGCGCACACGATGGCGCGCGGCACGCTGCCGGACAGCAGCGCGCATGCGCGCAAAACCAGCCGCGCCGAGCGGCTGCTGCGTTCTAGGTGTGCCCCGGAATTGCGGATGCCCCAGGCAATGGCGCGCACGCCGGCCAGGCGGGCAGCCAGGCCGCCGATCAGGTCGGCGTGATACATCCAGGTCTGCACGGCGTCCGGACGGGTCGAGGCGATCAGACGCCGAAGCGCCAGAAACCCGCCCAGGCTGACCCGCCCGCGCTTCATGCCCAGCGTGTGCACCGTGACGCCAGCGGCGCGCAGGCGTTCGCCGTAAAGGCCTTCATCGGTCAGCGATACCACAGTGTGCTCGACGTCCGCCTGCGGCCAGGTCGTCAGGCGGAACAGCACGGATTCGGCGCCCCCCTGCCCCAGCCCGGTGATGACATGCAGGATGCGCAGCGGCCGGGTGCTCATCGCCCCTCCCGCACCGCTTCGAACAGTTCATCCCATTCGGTCAGAACGCTGGCAAGCGCGTAGCGCTGGCGCACGGCCGCGGCGGCGCGCGCGCCCAGTTGCTCGCGCAAGGACGCGTCGCTCATCAGGCGATGCAAGGCATCGGTCATGGCAACGCGGTCGCCCGCGGGCACCAGCAGCGCATCCTGGCCGTCGCGCGTCATCTCGCGCGGACCGCTGGGACAATCGAACGCCGCGCAGGGCAACCCCAGCGACATGGCTTCCAGCAGAACGTTGGGAAACCCCTCGACGAGCGAACTGAGCACGAAGGCCTGGCCGCGCGCCAGTTCTTCCCATGGCGCTTCGGTGCGGCCGGGCAGGCTGACGCGCGATTGCAGCCGCAGACGCGCCACCTGTTGCTCGAGCGCGTCGCGCTCGGGGCCTTCGCCCCAGATGCGCAGGTTCCAATCCGGAAAGTCCGGCGCAAGCTGCGCGAAGATGTCGATCAGCAGATTGAATTGCTTGTCCGGCACCAGCCGTCCCATCGCGATCAGCTCGCGCGGACCGGCGTCCTGGCGCTGCTGCACCAGCGGCGCATCCAGCAGGGGCGCGGGCAGCGGATTGGGAATGACGGCAAGCCGCCGGATGCCGGGCACCTGGCGCGCGAATGGACCGGCGGTGTCTTCCGCCTGCACAGTCACCATGTCCGCGCGCGGATACAGCACGCGGCGCAGCTTGCGCCAGACAGAGCCCGTGGTGGTATCGGCGATCGGATTGGTGCGCTCGCAGACGATGAGCGGCACATCCAGGCCGCGCGTGGCCAGGATGGCGGCCACGTTGACGTTGGTGAGAAAGGACACGACCACGTCGGGCCGGGAATCGCGGATGTGCTTGCGCAGGACCAGCAATCGCTTGAACGCCGCCATCGCGCCCGTCGCCCGGGTGCCGGCCAGATCCGCCAGCCATGCGAGCTGGACCTTGTCCGACAGGGGATAGAAGCAGGTGCCCTTGGATGAGTAGGTGGGCGTCAGGATGACGGTGTCTCCGCGCTCGGACCATGCGTTGACCAGGGTCGCCGCGACGCGTTCCGCGCCGCCGGCGTGCATGGAGCTGACCAGCATCAGTATTTTCATTCCTCAACGGTCCTCAATCGGTCCCCCTTGATCCATCCCCGCCCGGTAGCGGTCCAGCCAGGCCTGCATCATCAGCACGCCCCACAGATGGCTGTCCCAATTGCGATGCCCCGACGTGTGCTCGCGCCATTTGCGCAGGATGGGCTCGGGTTCGAACCAGCCTTCCTGGCGCAGGCGGGCCGGATTCAGCAGCGCATCGGCCCATTCGCGCAAGGGACCGCGCAGCCACGCGGCCAGCGGCACGGCAAACCCGCGCTTGGGGCGGTCGACCAGCGCCTGCGGCACATGGCGATGCAGGACCTGTCGCAACAACCACTTGCCGGTGTTGCCGCGCACCTTGTACTGATGCGGCAGGCTCCAGGCGAATTCATAGACGCGGTGATCGATGAGGGGCACGCGGGTCTCCAGGCTGACGGCCATCGCCGCGCGGTCCACCTTGACCAGGATGTCGTCGGGCAGGTAGGTCACCGTGTCCAGCTTCATCATCGATTCGAAGAACGACCCCTGCATGGCGCGTTCGAACACCGACTCGGGTTCGACGCCGCCCTTGACCACGCGGGCGGGGTCCGCCCAATACGACACAAACTGGCGGTAGAACTCGCCTTGCGTGTCCGCGCGCAGCAGTTCGCCCAGCTTGCCGACCTTGCCGCGCCAGGCGCCGCGGCCGGGCAGATGGGTGGAGGCGCTGAGCATCGCGCCGGCCGGCTTGCGCAGCACGCCGGGCACGCGCTCGAACTGGCGCCACCAGTTGTCCACACGGAAATAACGCGAATAGCCGCCGAAGAGTTCGTCGCCGCCGTCGCCGGACAAGGCCACCGTGACGTGCTGGCGCGCCATGCGCGTGACGAGCGACGTGGGGATCTGCGACGAGTCGGCAAAGGGTTCGTCATACATGTCGGCCAGCGTGGGCACGACCGCCAGCGCATCGTCCGCGGTGACGTAGAGTTCGGTGTGATCGGTGCCCAGGTGCGTGGCCACGGCCTTCGCGTGCTGCGCCTCGTCGTAGCCCTTCTCGTGAAAGCCGATGGCAAAGGTGCGCACCGGCTGCGAGCTCTGCGCCTGCATCAGCGCCACGATGGTGGACGAATCGATGCCGCCGGACAGGAAGGCGCCCAGGCTCACGTCGGACAGCATCTGGCCGCCCACGGCCTTGGACAGCACGCTTTCCAGCGCGTCGGTGGCCTGCGCGTCCGAATCGAACGACAGGCGGCGCTGCGCAGCCGAGTCCGCGGCGTCACGCGCCGACCAGTACACGCGCGGCTCCGGCATGCGGCGGCTGCGGGTGTCGTCCGCCGAGAACTCGACCCACGTGCCGGGCGGCAGCTTGGCGATGCCTTCGTAGATCGACTGCGGCGCGGGGATGTAGTTGTGCCGCATGAACGATGCGAGCGCATTGCGGTTCAGGTTGCGCCCGAACCCCGGAATCGGCATCAGGCCCTTGAGCTCCGAGGCGAACACCAGCTCGGCATTGGAATAGCCGTAGTAAAGCGGCTTTTCGCCCATGCGGTCGCGCGCCAGCACGAGCTTGCGCGCGGCCTTGTCCCACAGCGCGATGGCGAACATGCCGACCGCCGCGTGCAGCGTGGCTTCGATGCCCAGCGCGGAAAAGCCCGCGAGCAGGGTTTCGGTGTCCGAATGGCCGCGCCAGGCGGGCGCCCGCGCCGAATCCTCGAGCTGCTTGCGGATGTCCACATGGTTGTAGACCTCGCCGTTGAACACCATCACGTAGCGCCCGCACGCGGACGTCATCGGCTGATGGCCCGCTTCGGTCAGGTCCAGGATCGCCAGGCGCACGTGCGCCAGCGCGACGCCGGCGTCAGTATCTTCCCAGAACCCATTGCTGTCGGGCCCACGGTGGCGGATGCGCCGGCAGCTGTCCGCCAGCACCTGATCCTTGTTCCCCAGGGGGCCCCAAATTCCGACTATTCCACACATGATGAGGTTCTCGTGGTCACCGTAGCAACGGCGCGCGCGGGGCCCTAGCGGCCCTTCGCCCGCACGCCGTCAAAAAGTTCCTGCCATTTCCGCAGCACGCGCACGGCCGAGAATCGGTCGCGCACGTCGGTTGCCGCCTGCGCCAGGCGCGCGCGGCCATTGTCATCGCCCATGACCACGCCAAGCGCCTCGCTCAGCGCGGGCACATCGCCGTTGGGCCGCACCAGCACGCCATCGATGCCGTGGCGGATGATCTCGCGCGGACCCGTGTCGCAATCGAACGAGACCGCCGCCAGACCGCTTGCCATGGATTCGAGCAAGGTGTTGGACAACCCCTCGAAGCGCGAGGTCAGCACGTAAAGGTCGGCGCTGTCGTACCAGTCGCCGACATTGCCGGCGCGTCCCGGCATCGAGATGCGCGATTCGAGCCCGGCCTCGCGCACCTGCGCTTCAAGCGCCTGGCGTTCGCTGCCCTCGCCCAGAATAACCAGATCCCAGTCGGGATGCGACGGCGCCAGTTGCGCAAACGCCTGGATCAGCAGGTCGAAACCCTTGTCGCCGTGCAGCCGTCCGACCGCCAGGAGCCGCTTGCGGCCATCCCGGGGAGCCGGCTGCAAGAGCGGTTCGGCGCGCGGCAGCGGGAAGTGTACCGGGTTGGGAATGACCGCCAGCCGCGAGCCCGGCACATGCTGTTCCAGCCACTGCGCGGTGCCGCGGGTCAGCGCGACCACGCGCGCGGCGCGCGGATAGGTCAGCCGGCGCAGCCGCTGCCAGAAGCCCGACAACGTCTGGGACGGCGGATGCGTGTGCTCGGTGGCAATGACGCGGCAGTTCAGCCCTGCGCAGGCCAGCACCGACAGCACCGAGGCCGTGGTCATCATGCCCAGCACGATGTCGGGCCGGAACGACTTGATCACGCGACGCAGTGCGCGCACGCGCTGCAGGTTGCTGAGAATGCCGCGCAGTCCGCCGCCCTCGCCCGCCGTGTGCAGGACTTCGCGGCGCACCTTGGGGTGCAGCGTATAGACATCGCCGTCGGCGCTGGCCTGCGTGACCACCATGACCTCGCTGCCCTCGGCCGCCCAGTGGGCGCTCAGGTCCGCGGCGACGCGCTCAGCGCCCCCGCCATGCAGGGAATGGATGAACAGCAACACGCGCGCCGGACGGGCGGGGTCGGCTACGGACATTCAATCGGCCTCCTTGGGTTCGGCCTTGCGCATTGCCACCGCGAGGTAGCACGCGAAGGACAGCACATACATGAGGCTGGTGGCCAGCATGATGCCGGCCGCGCCCATGCGCGGCGCAAGCACGGTGTTCAGCACGGCCTTCAGCGCAAAATTGGCGACCGCGATGGCGGCCATTATGCGGTAGCGGTTCTGGCTGGCCAAAAGTTGCACCAGGATCAGCACGCCGAAGTAGAAGGGCAGCTGCAGCAACCCCCATCGCAACACGTGCGCGACGGCGGCCGTGTTTTCCGCGGTGAAGGCGCCGCGTTGGAACAGCACCGACACGCCCCACGGCGCCAGGACCCAGCCCAGCGCCACGGCGGCGGCGCCCGCCACCACCATCAGCAACGACCATTTGAGCGCCATGCTGCGCGCCCGCGCCGTGTCGCCCCGTGCCTGCACGTCGGCCAGCACGGGAAGCGCGGCGCGGCCCACGGACACGGCCCCGATGCCCAGCAACAGGGACAGCAGCCGGCTGGCATAGCCGAGCGTGGCGTTGGCATTGGCGCCCAGGTTGGCGGCCGCATACTGGTCCAGCGGACCGACAAAGCTCATGGCGACCTGGCCGATCAGCATCACGCCGGCTGCGCCCATCAGTTCAGGCCAATGCGGCGACTTCAGCGTCAGCTTGGGCGCGCCCCAGAAGCCGCCGTCCGCGCGCGCGGCCAGCCAGGCCAGCCACACGGTCTGGATGGCGTATCCAACCAGCGTGCCCCACAGCAGCGGTCCCACGCCCTCGGCGCTGGC
>JAEYVD010000895.1 GCA_023432075.1 Pseudomonadota bacterium
GTAGGGGTCGCCCAGCTTCTGCGCGATTCGTTCCGCATGGCGCGCAACACTGAGCGACGCGGCAAGAATCGCGGCGATCAGCACGACCGTTTCAACAAGGCTGCCGGCCTGGCCTAGCCCTTCCAGACGCGGCTCGACCACAAACCCCGCGACCGCAAGCCCGCAGGCCAGCAGCAGGAACATTTCAGACTGCAGTAGGGATTTCATTGCAATTTCACGGGCGGAAACACCGTGAGCCTAGCACGGGCGAAGCCGCGTGCGAGGCGAGCTTTCGGGCATGAAACGTGGCTGCTCGTCATCAACAGCAGCAACACGCTCATCACGTTTCTGATGGTGTTCCTGATTCAGCAGAGCCAGAACAAAGACAGCGAGGCGCGCCACGGAAGCCCCTTGCTTTTGGCGCCAGCGCTATGGAATTGCTGAAACGTCCCGGCCCGCCGGCGCGGTCGGGACGGGCGGGGTCTGCAGGGTTCGCTGCGCGGGCAGCGTGGGCGGGATGATTTGATAATGCTGGACTTGACGCGCGGGCGTGCTTTGCTGCGCGCGCAACTTGCGCAGGCGCGCCACTTGAAGATCCAGTTGCGCCCGCAGGCGCTCGATCTCCGCGTCGTCGGCCGACCTGACAGCGGCGGCGCGCACCTCCGCCATCATCTTCTCCAGCCGGGCCAGCTCAGGATCGGACATCGGATCGCTGACGCGGCGCACCTGCATGCGGCCCATCAGCTCGGCAAACCGGTCGCGCATCGCCACGGCCGCCATGGCCCGCAGGGGCTGGCGCAAAAAGCGCGGCCATCCCAGCGTCGCGCCCGCAGCCAGCGCCGCCGTGCGCGCCCAGGCTCCGCCGGCTCTACCGAGCGGTACGCGTCGCGGCATGGGAATATCGAGCGCCTGGCGGTCGCGCTCCATCTTGGCCAGCAAGGCCATCTTGTCAGCCAGCGTGGTCGTCTTGGGCATAATGGCTCCGTGCAGCAGCGGTATCCAGGCGCACCTGATGACTCAGTTCCGCAAAGGGCGATCCCTTCGGCGCGCTCCGTGTCGAAATGACCAGCGAGATCAGCGTGATCAGCAGCCAGGCGCCGGCCACCAGCCACGCCGCCAGCTTGCGGTGCTCGGTATCCCAGAAGGTCACGATGGCGGCCACCGAGACAAATCCCAGCGTGCCCAACCCGCAGAACACGAGGGCCACGCTGCTGATCACCGTGGCAACCAGCGCCGACCGGTAGAGGGATAGTTCGATCCCCACCAACTCGACATAGTCCCCCGAGCGTTCGGCGGCAAAGGCCGCGATGCGGCGCAATCTACGCAATCGTTCTGCAATCATGGCGTCTCCTTGGCGCGTGGCTGGGAATCCGAGCGGGTCAGATTCGCGCAGCAATTGCCATGCCCGCGCGGCGGACGCCTACGTTCGCCCTGCCGCGCGCCCGCCGGTCAATCGAATCAGCAGGCCCGCCAACTGCTCAAGCCGGTAAGGCTTGGGCAGAAGCGGAATGCCGTCCTGCCCGGCCTTTTTCACTTCCTCGCCCATGAATCCGGTCATCAGCGCCACTGGAAGCTCCGGGTTGCGGATACGCACTTCGCGAACCAACTGGATGCCGCTTTTGCCCCCTGGCATCATGGCGTCCGTCAGCATGACATCCACGCGCCCATCGCCGTTCAGCACTTCCAGTGCCTCGGCCGCACTGGCGGCCGGCGTGACCGCGTAACCCAGCTCTTCCAGCATGCTCGCCGTCAGCGCAGCGACTTCGGCGTCGTCTTCAACCAGCAACACATTCAACATCGAGGCGCGTTCCCGAACCGCCCGCACGTCGGCCGGCCTGCCACGCGTGGCCGCCTGTTTTGCCGACCGGGGCAGGCACACCGAAACAGTGGTGCCCATGTCGGGCTCGGTCGACAGCTCGATGGCGCCGCCCGACTGCTTGGCAAAACCATACGCTTGCGGCAGCCCCAGCCCGGATCCCTTGCCGACATCCTTGGTGGTGAAAAAAGGCTCGAACACGCGCGCGGCCACATCGGCACTCATGCCTGTGCCGGTGTCCGTGACCCGCAAGGCAACGTGGTCGACCGTCAGCTCGCCGTTGCCCGGCGCGGTCACGTTCTCGGTCCGCAGTTCGATCACGCCGCCATTGGGCATGGCATCGCGCGCATTGACTGCCAGATTCAGGATGACAAGTTCCAGCTCGCCGGGATCGACCTCCACCGGCCACAGGCCATCGGCCAACGCCAGCGTCACGACGATGTCGCCGCGCAGGCTGCGCTCCAGCATGTCGAGCATGTTTCGAACCACCGTGTTCAAGTCCAGCACCTGCGGGCGCAATGCCTGGCGGCGGGCGAATGTCAGCAACTGGCGCGACAACGATGCCCCCCGATCCACCGCCTGCCGCATCGACGCATACAGGCGAGTGCGCCGCGCGTCGTCGATGGGACGCTGCAGCATTTGCAGTCCGCCCGAAATCACCATAAGCAGGTTGTTGAAATCGTGAGCCACGCCCCCTGTCAGCTGCCCCAGCGCTTCCAGTTTCTGCGCCTGGCGCAGCGACTCTTCAATCCGGCTGCGTTCGAGCATCTGTTGCTGCAGCTCGGCATTTGCCTTTTCCAGTTCCCGCGTCCGGCTTGCCACGGTGGACTCGAGCGCCTGGGCCGCCTGCTTCTCAACCAGCAGCAAGGCTCGAATCTCATATTGGCGCATCCTCGCCCGCGCCGCGGTCTGCACCATCGTCGTCAGGGCAAGGCTTTGGGTGGGCCGCTCCAGCAGCGACACGTTGCCCAGAAGATCCGTCATCTTCTCGCGCCACCGCACGACCGGTCCGGTCTGCGACTTGCCGGTCAGCACGACAAAAGGCAACCCGGACCAGGCCGGTTGCGCCTTCAGCCATTCGCTCACCAGGTCCAGATTCTTGCCGAACAACCCTTCCTCGGTAATGCAAACCGTCAAGGCGCCTGATTTCGCCTGCGTCAGCAGATCTTCCGCGTCCTTGCACACGTAAGTCGAGAAGCCGGCACGCTGCAACAGCCGCGCGCCCGCGGTGCCATCTCGGCCGATCGGCGCATACACCAGAACACGCGCTTCGGCGTCCTCAGGACGAAGCATCGGGAACGCTCAGTAGTTTCAGGTCTTCACCCGTGTACTGCGGGGTGCCCGAAAACAGCCCGTGGAAGGCCGTCAATGGCGGCCCCAGGGTCAACCCCGCCTCCGACATGGTGAACTCGCGCATCACGTGCTCGTGCGCGCCGCTGCGCTTTTTGACGACCGAGATCGCGCGCCGGACTCGCCCGCCGTACTCGAAGTAGCGCAACATGATTACCGTATCGCTCAGATAACTGATGTCCAGCGGCGTTTCCATCGGACCCACCAGGCCGTGCTCGGCAAGGACCATCACGGTTGTCACCCCCTGCTGGCCAAGGTAGCTGAGCAGTTCGTGCATCTGCAGAATCAGGAACCGGCCGTCGGGCATGGCGTTCATATACCCGTTCAGACTGTCGAAAATCACGATCCGGGCCCCGTCTTCTTCGACCGCTCGCCGAACCAGCGCGGTAAATTCGCCAGGAGACATTTCGGCCGGATCGATCTGCTTGAAATTCAGCAACTCGCTGTCCAGCGCGGAGTCCAGCTCCATCCCCAGCGCGCGAGAACGCGCAAAAAACGTCGCCCGGGATTCATCAAACGCAAAAATCGCGGCACGCTCGCCGCGTTGTGCGGCGGCTGCCGCGTAGGTCGCCGCCAACGAGGACTTGCCCACGCCGGCCGCGCCAATCAAGAGGACATTGGTGCCACGGTCCAGGCCGCCGCCCAACAGGCTGTCCAGCTCCGCGTTGCCGCTGGGGGTGGGCATCGGGTGGAACGCTTTGTGATGCTCGGCGGCGACAAGCCGAGGATAGACCTCAAGTCCTCCCCGCTTGATCGTAAAGTCGTGATAGCCGCCTCGGAAGTCCACGCCGCGCATTTTAAGAACGCGCAGCCGCCGCCGCTGAGCGCCGTAGTCCACCGCCAACTGCTCTAGCGCGATAACGCCGTGGGAAATAGAGTGCAACTGCAGGTCGTCCTCTCTGGACGCCTGGTCGTCCAGCAGAATCACGGTGCATGAACGATTCGCAAAAAAGTGCTTCATCGCCAGGATCTGGCGGCGATAACGCAGCGACCCCTGCGCCAACAGTCGCAGTTCCGAGAGGCTGTCTACGACGACGCGCGACGGATTCAGCGATTCGACCTTGTCCAGAATGAGCCGCGTCGTCTCGGTCAGCTCCATCTCGGCAGGGTGCAAGACCGTGAGTTCCCGCTCGGGGTCCAGCACGTCTTCCGACACGATCTCCAGAATCTCAACCCCGTCCATCGACCATCCATGACGGTGCGCGATCAAGTTGAGCTCAGCCGGACTTTCCGACAGCGCAACATACAGCGCGCGCTCGCCCTGTCGGACACCCTCCAGCAGAAACTGCATACCCATGGTGGTCTTGCCGGTTCCTGGCCGCCCTTCACAGAGATACATTCTGTTGGGGTCTAGGCCGCCCCCAAGAATATCGTCGATCCCGGAATTGCCAGTCGAAATCCTGGCGTCAGGCATGAAAGCCGCGGTCTGTTCTTCGTTCGATGCGCTCATGGCTGTCCCGCAAATACGAGTTAAGCATTAAGCATATCGCCATCGTCAAGTGCCAACAGCCGCTCAGACGAAAGAGATGTTACGTACTGAATCGAACGCCAGCGGCGGATTATTAGGTCGGCAAACCGAGCGTGAGCCCGGCGGGCCACGTTTGCGGCAGCGTCTTACCAGCACCTACATGCGGTCTTCTGCGATGGTGGCGCGGGAAATTGAAAGGCCAGATCGCCGTTACGCCGTGCCTATGCGCTATACGTCCCCCAAAAGAAAACAGCCGCCTTCTGAATTCCAGAAAGCGGCTGCTTTGCTAAACAACTTGGACTACTCGAACGAAATCTGAAGCTGGGGATTGATCTTCCATTCAAATCGGGCGCTGGCCTCGCCACCGCCGGCGTCCTGCGCAAGCACCACGTAACGGCCCTCTTGCGGCGTGGGCGGCACCAGACCGCGCAACGTGCCGGTGGCCTCGTCAAACTTCAGGCCGTCCGGAAGCCGGGCAGGCGTCGTGCCGTCCTTGTCGAAGAGCGCGTAGCGCACCGCGCCGCTGCCGCCAGTGGCGTTTACCACCGGCAGCGCCGACGGCATCGTGGCGCCGGCCGTCAGTTCGATCGGGTTGGTCGAGATTTCGAGTGCGGGCGCCAGGTTGAAGTCGACGGGGATAGAGACGCGGGCGCCGCCTTCGTCGGTGATGGTGGCGGTCAGACCTGCCATTTTTTCCAAAGACTTGGGAACGGCGCCGCTGACGCGGCCGCTGCCGTCGAGCACCAGGCCGGACGGGATGCGCATGGCGCTGCCGTCTGCATTGGAATAGGACACCGCATAGTTGCCGGTGCCGCCGCTGACGTTGATAAACCTGACGGGGCTCTTGATGCGGCCGCCCGCCGTCGCTTGAATGGAGCCGCCTTCGACGTTCAAAGGCGGGTTGATGGTCAGTTGCACCGCCCGGCTGGCCTTGCCGCCGCCGCTGTCTTCGACCTGGATCAGGTACGTCAGCGTCTTGGGGCTGGCAACCGAGGGGGCGGCGCCCGACAGCGAGCCGTCGGATCCGAACACCAGACCGGCGGGCAGTTCGGCGGGCTTGCCGCTGGTGTCGAGCAGACGGAAATTCAGCGTCCCGGTTCCGCCGGACGTGCGCACGCGAATCAGTTGAGAGTTGAGCGTTGCGCCCGAAGTGATGGAGAGGCCCTTGTCAGGGGCGACGGTCGTGCCACGGGCCCGGGAAATTTCCTGGCCACCCGTGGACGTCGTAGAAGCGGTGGCGTTCGTGCCGGCTGCCGGCGCACCCTTGCCGGGCGCTGCGCGTTGCGTGATCTTGCCCACGGGCGGTTTGAAGTCTTCGGCAGCGATGGCTTGGCCCGGCTTGACTGCGATCAGTCCAACAGCGACTCCCAAGCACGCGAATCGGGAGATTATTTTTTTATTCATAACAGTCCTTGTCACTTAATCAACGATGCGCTCTGCGCGTTAAATATCACTCAACAGGCCGAACGCGAAAGCGCTCGGCCTGCGAGACCCAATAACCGCGTGCGCCTCAGGCAAACTTGACGCGCCGCCATGTCTCTTTGCGTTTACATCGCAGAACCGCGCAAGGTTGCAGGCCACGATCAGCACTGACGTATCGGAAGACTGGGCGACACATTATTTCAAGAACAAAAGGCTGGAATGGAGAGTAAAACTACCCTTTCGCCAGCACATAATCGGATCGCCCTTCGCACGAACGCCAGTCGCTGCCAGGCGTTATCAGACCGACAAACAGCCGCGCCAACGCCAGTGAAGAATTGATGTTCAGCTTGGAATAGACACGCGCCTTGTGGTTGTCGACGGTTCGCACGGAGATATGCAGTTGCTCAGCAATCTCCTTGCTTGAGTGTCCCGCAATCACGCGCTGAACGATCACCAGTTCACGCTGCGTCAGCAGCGCCTTTCGCGCTTCTTCCTGGCCTTTCCGGAGGCGGTTCAGATGCGCGCTGCGACTCAGGCGAAGCGCAAAGCGAATGGCCTGGGAAAGGCGGTTGGAATTGAGCGGCTTGGCAAAGAAGTCGACTGCGCCGCGCCGCATGGCTTCGACGGCGTCACCAAATTCAGGTTCGGACTTGATGAAGATCATCGGCAAGGCCGCGTGGGCCTGAACCAGATCGCGCTCCACGGCCATGTCGGCCGCCGATCTTCCAAAGTCCATGATCAGGCAATCGCACTCGCCCTCGGCATAAATGGACAGGAACTCATGCACTGTCCGGCTCTGTATGACGTCGATGGAGAAATCGGCGAGAAGCCGCCGAACCGCCCATTCCGAGGACTCGTCTTCGTCGACGATGTATGCCTTGGCGCCCATAGGAACTGGGTCAGCGCCAGCCGCGCGCACCGCAGCGGCGGGCGGCGCCTGAAAGACATCAGGGTCAAACCGCGGGTGGTACTGCCCCCAGCGCAACGACTGTTCGGAATACGGCATGGTCTGTAATGGCAAGAACGCAAAGCATCTACACGGCCGGCAGGCCGACGCGGTCCTGTCCCGCCGGGCACTTTGCGGTCACTTCTTCAATCGTTTCGCAGGGGGGATTGGCACGCCCTTGCTGCGCAGCGATATCCGAGGCGCGCATCCGGCAACGGGAATCGGCCTGCGTAAGGTGACGAAGTATAGGAACGCATCTTCAAGCCTTCCCATCAGAAGATTTCGATTCTGAAACCGTTCGCTAGCCGACCTCTTGCCGCACCGCTCTCCTGCCGCGCGATCGTCGCCAGACAGCCGCCGCCGTTTTATTGATGGATATCAACATCGGCGCCGGTCAATCCGCAATCCTGTCCACATGATCGTCACGCCCGACTACGTGGGAGAGAAAAATGGCCCGCAGACTCAAGTCGATCATTCTTGCCGCCGTGTTGCTGGCGCCCTTGCTCGCGTCCGGGGCTTCAGCCGACGAGGCGCGCCCCACACCCGCTCCCCTTGAATCGACGCTGGAAACTGCCCCCGTCGAGGTCGGCGGTCAGGTGCTGTTCACGGTTCGCGGGTTGTCGTCCTTTCCCGCCGAGAAAAGGGCCGGAGCCATCACGAGGAGAATCGAGGACGTGGCGGCCGATGCCGCCTTCCGAGGCGTCGAATTAACGGTCGACGCCCTCGATACGGGCTCTGCCATCATGGCGGGAAAAACGGCATTGATGATCGTCACGGACGCGGACGCCCAGCTCGAGCAGACTACCCGCGAGAATCTGACCGCCTTGCACTTGGCTCGCATTCGCCAAGCCATCGATGAATACCGTCATGCCCGCAGCACGGACTACCTGCTGAAGGCGGGTCTGCACGCGGCCGGCGCCACCATCCTGCTGGCGGCTGGCGTTGCGGTCTTGCTCTTGCTGAATCGATGGCTGGACAAGGCCCTCTCCAACGTCCTGAAGCGTCGCGTTCACGCGGTAGACATCCAATCGTTCGAGGTCGTGCGGTCCGATACCATCTGGAAAGCTGTGCACGGCGTGATCCTGGCGATCGGGGTCGTGACCATTGTCGTGTCTGTCTATATTTATCTGCAGTACGTGCTTGCGCTCTTTCCGTGGACCCGTTCCTTTTCGAACGACTTGTTCGAACTGTCCACGGGCGCTGCCCGAAGACTTGGCAAGTCCGCAGCCGCGATCATTCCTGACGTTCTCATCCTGATCATCATCTATTTCCTGACCCGCTTTACGCTGGGCCGGACCCGGAAATTCTTCGCCGCGGTGGAACAACAGCGCGTGGTATTCACGCAGTTTGAACCGGACTGGGCGATCCCGACGTACAAGCTGCTCCGGGTGTTGATCGTGGCGTTTGCGCTGGTTGTTGCTTACCCCTACATTCCTGGCTCCGAAACCGCGGCATTCAAGGGCATTTCGATCTTCATCGGTCTCGTCGTGTCGTTAGGGTCCTCCACGGCGATCTCCAACCTGATCGCGGGCTACCTGATGACCTACCGGCGGGTTTTCAAGGTCGGGGACCGGGTCAAGGTGGGCGAAGTCGTGGGCGAAGTCGTGGCCGTCCGTCTTCAGGTGACGCATCTGCGTACGAACAAGAACGAAGAAGTGACGATTCCGAACTCTCAGATTCTGAATAGCGATGTGACGAACTACAGCGCCCTTGCCGGCACCAAAGGGCTGATTCTTCACACCTCGGTCGGCATCGGTTATGAAGTGCCGTGGCGGCAGGTCGAGGCGATGATGCGCACCGCGGCCGATCGAACCGCCGGCGTGCTGTCGGAGCCAAGCCCCTTCATTCTCCTGACCAAGCTGGGCGACTTTTCGGTTTCGTATGAACTGAACGTATATGTGCGCGACACCCGGACGATCGCCAAACTCTATGCGCAATTGCATCGCAACATCATCGATGTATTCAACGAATACCAAGTGCAGATCATGACGCCTGCCTACGAGGGAGATCCTGATCAGCCCAAGGTCGTGCCACCGGAGCACTGGTATACGGCGCCAGCGAGTCCTGACGCGAAACCCAGGTCCTGACCGGTTATACGCGGCCCGCGATCTACTTGCCTGGCGAAACGGCGGTCGGCAACACGAATCCGGGCGGCGCATGCGTCCACGGATAGCCCTTTAATCCCATGTCGTAGGCGGTTTCGTAAAGCGCTCGCATATATTCCGTGTCGAACTCTTCTTTATGGGGTGCTTGAAAGCTAGATGGAATGAACGCGAGGTTGAACTGGACACCATCCCGGTGCGCCGTCGCGTAGATGCGGTAAAGATCCCCGATTCCCTGGCTTTGAATCATGGACGCGACCGCGCGAGCCGCGATGCTCATCGTGGCGCGCTGCACCTGCATCCAGTCCGCATCGAGCCGCGCATTGCGAATAATGTACAGCTGCCGCTCGCGGCTGGCGCCAAGCAATGCCGACTCCTCCGCCAAGCGCAAGGTCACCGGATAGGCAAAGACCTGCGCCACAACGCCGCCGTCAACGTGCATCTCTTGATAGCGCCGTCCACCGGATTCCACGTCAATCATCATCGGAGGAAAAGCGCCCGGAATCGACGTCGACGCGACCATGACCTTCACAAACAGGTCCAATGCCGCAGGTCCGCCGTAAGTGGCAATCTTGCCCATATCCCAAATGACGCCACGGCCTGAATCGAGATCCGTGGTGCCGATCAATAGCAGGCGTCCCTTGGCGTACTCGGCGGCGATCTCCTTGAGAAGGTCTTCCGTGACGAACTTTCGGGTCAGGGTCAAGAGCGGCCGGTTGTCGGCCATCGCGTCGCTCAACACGCCGCCAAGCAAACTGCGCTTTTCCAGCACGTCGGCAGGCGACGTCGTTGTGTAGACTTCCTTCAGCGTCGCGTCATATTTCTTGCCGGCAAAAACGAAAGGCGCAATCAGCGCGCCCGTGCTGATGCCCGTCACAAGCTTGAAGTCCGGTCTTGTGCGTGTTTCGGTCCATGCGTTCAACAAGCCGGCCGCGAAGGCGCCGTTGTCGCCGCCACCGGAAATCGCAAGGAACACAGCCGGCCCCAACGCGCCAGAATGCCCCTCTTTCGCAAGGAAATCCCGTTCTCTTTGCAACGCCTCGAATGCTGCTTGGGCCAGTTCCGGGGCGTCGGAAACGACAACGTAACGCACGCCAGGCATGCCAGGAATTTCAACCTTGCCGGCGACGTCCCGCGGCACGGCTGGCAGGCGGGCAGCGGTCGTGGTGCACCCCTGAAGGGAAAACCCGACGGCCAGGAACAGCGCAAGGACAAACGCGGCATCGATGTTCCGCCTGCGGGCGGCGAGCGTCATGAATACCGTCACGAAGAATCTGCTCATCCTGGTCCCCTCGCCGCCTCGACTGCGCGCGCCGTGCCATCGAAGTCGGCTCCGGCGCGCATCACGCCTTACTGATTGCCAATGGCCGACGGCTTGATCAGCTTGATACCGCGCGCCCCGTTATAGCCATGGATCTCCTTGACATCGAGCTTGCGCATGAACTCAATGGTGTGCGCGTCGATGACCTGTCCGGGCACCATGATCGGAAAGCCCGGCGGATACGGGATGACGAAGTTCGCTGACACCAGCGCGGGGCCCGCCTCCAGGCGCTTGTCAATGTCTTGACTGGCCAGGGGCAGATATTCGCAATCCGCTTCGTTGTAGGCTGCAAAGAACGCGTCTCGCATGTTGCCTTCCTGCGTGGGGCTGCGCGGGTCGTCTCGGTAGCCGTCATGAAAGCGGCTGAAGTTGGGAAGGCTGGGCACATCCTCCAACAGGCTCCTGACTTTCTCGGCGAATTCGGCCCTGCCTGCTTCGCCGTTCTCCTTGAACCCTGCTTCGATTTCCTCGGAAATTTCCAGCAGTACCTTGATCAGCATCGCGACATCGCTGCGCGTGTTGTTGATATTGCTCTGCAGCAGGACGCTGTTGCGCGAGGTCTTATTGAGTTGAATGTTGTAGCGGGAAGCCAGCAGGTTCTTGAACGTGGTGCCGTCGTATCCCGCCGTGCCGCACACCAGCGTCAGCCGGGTGGGATCCAGGCAGAACTCGTCTTCCTGGAACGATTTCACGGCGGTCAGCCAGTTCATGCCCGGCGCCAGATAGTCGGCAAACCCTGATGCGCGAAATTCCTCGGGGATCATCTTGTCCGCCCCCAGCACGCTGAAGTACCGCGAAATCAGGGGATGATTCGCGACCTCACGACGGATGGCAAGGGCGACCTCGATGGCGCGCATGACAAGCTCGTAGCCTTCGAGCTCCATCTGGCGGCGCGCCACATCCAGCGACGCGATGATCTGCGCATTGGGCGAGGTCGACGCATGGATGAACACCGCCTCGCGGAATGCCGAGACATGGTGCTCGTAGTCTTCATCGCGCACGGCGATGATCGATCCCTGCCTCAGGCTCGACATCGACTTGTGCACGGAATCCGTCTCGTAGACGCGTATGCGCATGGTCTGGGGATTGGGAACCAGGACGCGATCCAGCAGCCGCGGATCCTTGGGGTCCAGGTCCTCGCCAAGTTCGCGGCACTGGGCCTGCCAGGCCTCTCGCGCCCTGGGATCGTCACGCCACGCGTGCAGCGCGGCCGCGGCGCCCATCGCCGTACGCATGCGCAAGAATGGGGACCAACGCGCAAACCCGAACCATGCCTCGTCCCACAGGAATATCAGGTCCGGCTTGATGGCCAGGCACTCGGCCATGACACGCTGGGTGTTGTAGATATGGCCGTCGAAAGTGCAGTTGGTCAGCGTGACCATCGCCACCTTGTCCAGGCGCCCGGCCGACTTCAGCGCCAGCAACGCCTGCTTCACCGTGCGCAGCGGAACTGCGCCATACATCGAGTACTCCGTCATCGGGAATGCTTCCACATAGAGCGGCTGCGCGCCCGACAAGACCATGCCGTAGTGGTGCGACTTGTGGCAATTGCGGTCCACGATCACGATGTCGCCCGGTTTCGTCACCGCCTGGTAGACCATCTTGTTCGACGTGGACGTGCCATTGGTCACGAAGAACACGTGGTCCGCACCGACCGCGCGCGCGAACTTCTCCTGGGCGACCTTGATGTTGCCCGTAGGCTCCAGCATGCTGTCCAGGCCGCCTGTCGTGGCGGACGTCTCCGCCAGGAAGAGGTTCAAACCGTAGAACTCGCCGAAGTCGCGAATCCAGTTCGACTTGATGATCGACTTGCCCCGCGCGATGGGTAACGCATGGAAGGTGCTGATGGGCTTGGCGGCATACTGCTTGAGATTGTCGAAGTGAGGCGTGGATTGCCGCTCGCGGACGCCTTCCAGTATGTTCAGGTGCACCTCCATGGGCTCTTCGACCTCATAGAACACCCGGCGGATCGCCGAGGCGCTGGGGTCGCCCGCCAACTGCTCCACGTTCCGGTCGGTAAGCAAATAGATGTCGAGCTCCGGCCGGATGTTGGCGACCATGCGCGCCAGCCGCACGCCAATCTCGCGCGGCGCGTCGATCGTCATGTCCAGGTGCTGGTAGACACTGAGGAAATCGCGCAACAGCGGGGCATCGTGCTTGAAAGGGATGGGGATTCCGTCATAGATGACGACGGCCTCGAGCTTGCCGTTGAGGATCGTGGCAAGCAGGGCGTCCTCGACGCTGCCGACCATGACCGGTTCGTAGATCAAGGGATCGTCGTGCCGCCGCAATTCGCGGATTTCGCGGCAGATCGTGGCCGCGCGGGCCGCAGGCGCCGGGCTGACGAACAGCGCCTCGAAGTACGGCCGGGTTGCGTGGCTTCCCGCCAGTCCGGGCGGGGTGCGGTCCGGTCCCTCGATGGACGATTCGTCCGTGGCTTGCCACTCGCTCTCGTCGTAGCGATAGCTGCCCGACAGCAGGGAGTTGCTCATGCGCAGAATCAGACGCGCCGCGCCCATCCCGTCGCCGTCCGCGATCCGCTCATCCAGCGCATGCAGCAACCGCACGCCCGGGTAGGCAAAGTAGCTCTCCATCGGGCGCAGGTCGGCCAGCGCCTCCTGCACGGGTACCGCGCCCGCGCCCGCCCTGGCGTTGCGGACCTCGGCGGCCCAGGCCTGCGCCTTGGCGTTCAGGTCGCGCCACCGGTCCAGGCGCGCGGCCGAGTTCGAGAGCAGGTGATCGAGTTGGTGGTGGCCGTTCGTTTCGGATGTCATGGCTGTCCCCAGATGGCCGGCGTAGGCCCCGGCAGACAACCCGCCGGAGCGCCTGCGTGTCGTTACGAAAGAATCATGATCACCACCATGCCCCAGATGGTCAGCAGGGTATTGCCGACGGCGTAGGTCACCGTGTACCCCAAGCCTGGAACCTGGCTCTGCGCCGCCTCGCAGACCATGCCGAGCGCCGCGGTGGTGGTGCGCGCTCCGGCGCAGATGCCCAGAATCAGGGCCGGGTCGAAGCGAAAGACGAACTTGGCGATCAGCATCCCCAGCACAAGCGGCACCGATGTCGCGAATATGCCCCACAGGAAGAGGCTGATACCCAGCTTCTGCAGCCCGGCAACAAAGCCCGGGCCGGCCGAGATGCCCACCACGGCGATGAAAACATTGAGCCCGACGGAGTTCATGAACCAGAGCGCGGGTTCGGGAATGCGGCCAAACGTGGGATGAATGGCGCGGAGCCAGCCGAAGACGATGCCGGCAATCAGCGCGCCGCCCGCCGTGGAGAGGGTGAGCGGGATGCCGCTGACGTTGATCACGACGGCGCCAACGAGCGCGCCGATGGTAATGGCCAACGACATGAACGCAACATCGGTCACCGTGGTCGGTCTATCGACGTAACCGAGCGTCTTGGCCGTGGCATTGATATCCTGCGTCCGGCCAACCACGGTGATGACGTCGCCCCGGAACAACGGGGTCTTCGGCAAAATGGGTATCACCGTCTCGGTCGGACCGCGCCGGATCTTTTTCAGGAACACGCCGCGAGCGCCCGGCCAGTGCGCCAGTTCCTCCAGCGGCTTGCCATCCACAATCTTGTTCGAGATATAGATATCGACGCCTTCGGTCTTGATGTCGAGCAGCTCGGCGTCCTCGACTTCGCGCCCGCTGGGGCCAAGCCGTTCGATCATCTGGTTGCGCTTGCCGCCGATCGCGACCACGTCCCCCGCCTCGATGATCGTGGCCGGGTCTGCCTCGATGATCTTTCCGCCTCGCCGGATCCGTTCGACAAACGCACGAAATCCGGGCTGCACCCCGGCCTCGATCTCGCTCACGGTCCTGCCGATAAACGGGCTGTTCTGGGCCACCGAATAAGCCCGGACGTCGAACTCATACCAATTGGTCGCGTCCGCCCCGCCCTGCCCGGCGCCCATTTTCAGCTCGTAGGCCTTGCAGGCGGCCACCAGGTCGATGCCAAGCAACTTGGGTCCGATCTGCGCCAGGATGATCGCCGATCCCACGGTGCCGAAAATGTACGTCACCGCGTAGGCGATCGGCATGGCATCCAGCAGCGCCTGGGTGTCCTCCGGTGAGCGGCCCAGGCGTCCGATCGCATCGGTCGCCAGCCCCATGGACGCGGATATCGTTTGGGATCCTGCGAAGAGGCCCGCCGCGGATCCCAGGTCGTAACCGGCAAGGATCGCGGCCACCACGGCCGCCCCCAGGGACAGCAGCGCCATGACGACGGCGAAAATCGCCTGGGGCAGACCGTCCTTGGCAATGCCGCGCACGAATTGCGGCCCCACCCCGTATCCCACCGCGAACAGGAACATCAGAAAGAAGACGGACTTCACGTTGGGGGATATCTTGACGCCCAGGATGCCGATGACGATCGCGACCAGCAGGGTCGAGGTCACGGCGCCCAGACTGAACCCCTTGAAGCTTTTGCCGCCTATCCAATAGCCGAAGCCCAACGCCAGGAAGATGGCGATCTCGGGATAGGCCTTAAGCGTGTCCACAAACCAACTCATGATTCTCTCCTTGACTGTTCCCGTATGGAAAGCACTGAGTCATGCAGGTTCGGAGGTCGCGTGCCGCGCTGGGTACTTGTCAACGCCCGCGCAGCGCGGTTGTGCAGCGCCAGAGTAGTGCAGCCCGAATCGTTGAAATTGACATTGGTCAACATACCCAACAGCCCATGTCTGAAACTGATCGAGAGTCGACGCGCTGCGATCTGCACTAACAAATACAAAGCGTGGCTGTGACTCGGAGCTGGACCGACTTCTGATGCGCCGTAGCGTCCTCTTACGGGGAGATAAAGGCCATGGACTTACTCAGCAGTTTGCTGCAGCGCAACCCGGAGTTGGCGGTCTTCCTTGCCATCGGCATCGGCTATTGGGTGGGCGCATTCAAGATTCGCGGCGTCGGATTTGGCCCCGTGACGGGGTCTTTGCTTGCCGGGCTTCTGATTGGTTATTTCGTCCACGTCCCGGTATCCGATACTGCAAAGCAGGTGCTATTCCTGCTATTCATGTTCGGCATCGGATACTCCGTGGGGCCAAGCTTTTTCCGGGGAATGAAGGACGGTGGGTGGCGCTGGGCCGTGCTGGGCGTCGTCGTGCCCGTCGCGGGGTTGATCACGGCGTGGGCGCTTGCCACCTTGCTGCGGCTCGAGATCGGCTACGCAGTAGGCCTCATTTCGGGTGGGCTGACCGAATCTCCGGTGATCGGCACCGGCAGCGAAGCGATTCGGCACCTGCCCGTCAGCGTCGACGAACAGAATCGTCTTATCAGCCAGATCGCCGTGGCCGACGCGCTCTGCTACATCTTCGGCACGTTTGGCGTTATTTGGTTTTGCTCCAGCTTGGCGCCCAAGCTGTTGCGCATCGACTTGAAAACGGAAGGCGCACGCCTTGAACAGATGTATGGCATTGAACGCGAGAAAGCCGGCGTCACCTCTGCCTGGCGACGATTCGATCTGCGCGCGTATCTGGTTCAGGACAATCACGCGATCGCCGGAAAGTCGGTCGCTCAGGCGGAGGCGCTTTTCGCGCCGGAGCGCCTGTTCATCGAGCGGATCAGACGTGACGGCCGTCTGCTCGCTTCCACACCCGACACCCGCCTGCTCGCGGGCGACATCATCGCGGTCTCCGGCAAAAGCGAAGTCCTTCTCAGCGTTCTGGACCGAAACGCAAGTGAACAAGCCGATCGAGAGTTGCTCGACATACCGAGCGCCATGTTTGACGTCGTGCTATCCAAGCGAGAATTTGTCGGTAAAACGGTGGCTCAAATCGCTGATCGCGCCGAAGCAGTACGAGGCGTATTCCTGCGAGACATCCGGCGCGGCAGCGAAAAAATCCCGATTGGCCCCGGCACGGTGCTCCAACGGGGGGATGTGCTGACCATCGTTGGACCGGAACCCGCGGTGGAGCGCGTCGCGGCGCTGGTGGGAAGCGTGGTTCAGGAAGCGGATTCCACCGATTTCGTCGCGCTGGGCTTTGGCGTGTTTCTGGGCGCGTTGATCGGCACTTCGCTCGTATTGCCCATCGGCGGCATGCCGATTGCCATCGGAAGCAGCGTCGGGACGTTGGTGCTGGGCCTGTTGGTCGGCTGGCGCAATGCGGGCAAGCCGTTGTTCGGCCGGATATCCCATGCTTCCCTGGAGTTCATGAAATCCATCGGGCTGGCCGGCTTCGTCGCCATGATCGGCCTGAAGGCAGGACCGCTTTTCGTCGATGCGCTGAAAGAAGTCGGCCTGACGATCTTTCTGGCCGGCATCGTCGTGACGATGGTTCCGTTGTTCGTCGGCCTGCTGGTGGGGCGATACCTGTTAAAGCTTGAGCCGCTTTTACTGCTGGGCGCATTGGCCGGCGTACAAACCATGACCGCCGGCCTTGCCGCAGTCCAAGAGAAATCCGATAGCCCCGTCGCGGTCATCGGCTACTCCGGCACCGTGGCCTTCGGACATATTCTCATCACGACCTGGGGCACGGTGATCGTCTGGCTGCTGTTCTGATCCTGCGACTACCTTATCAGCGTCAGGACGGAAGATCGGTCCATGACCCAGATCAGTACCGCCACGACCGAGGCAACAATCAAAAAGGCTCGCCTTCCATTGCGCAGTCCGGCTGATGGCAATGAAACGGCCTTTTTCCCTTTGAGGCGCCGTTTCTCCCAGAGCTTCAAGACCAGTAGATAGCCGGCATACACGATTGGGTATGCAATCAACAGATTCAAAAAAGTGCGATGCGGCAGCAGTTCATCATGCGCCGTCAACGCAAGCGCGCACGCCGAACTGACCAGCAACATGCCGCTTTCGATGTAATCCTGGATCGACGCGATTGCCAGATCTGCCTTGGGTGTTCCTCGCTGATGCCGGACTACGCCACGGCCCGCGGTCAACCCAGCCATGGCGGCCAGCCAGAACGAGCAATAGGACAGAAAATACGTCCGTCCGTCCGAGGAAGTGATAAACGACGCAGCATCGGAGTCGTTCAGAAATACGATCACCACCACGGGCGGGGCGAGCAACAAGAGCGCCAGCCCAAAAAGCGCCCAATCGGCGCCGGTTAGCTTCTCTATGTGGTTCATCTGTTTGAACTCCGACCAGGCATCGTCATATTCGGATAACGGCACGGGGCGGCGGAACTGAAATGCCTTCCGGTTCAATGCCCTAGGTTGCGTGCGATCACGAACCTCGGGGGGATGCGCCACGGTGCGACGCAGGAGCCAGAAGCTTAGGGATTGCGCCAGGCGTTCATCACGGCCTCGTGGCGGGCTGCGCACTCCGCGTACTGGAATGCCAGCGCGGCATGCGCCTGCGCCAGGTCATCCCAGGATGGAGAATCAACGCGCGCGATCGGCGGGCACGGCGCGCTGAGGTTGACGGGCAGCGTTGGCCGCGTCGATGGCGGCGTTGGTTGCGCGCACCCGGCCAGGGTCGCGCACGCAGTCAGCAGGCAAAGGACGCTGAACAATCTCATGGGTATACCTCTCGATGACCTGGGGCCGCGTGGCTGCAAGCTGATCGATGCGGACCTGCAGGTCGCCGGACAACCCGGTCAGGCGCTCGGCTTCGGATTTGAACGCTTGCAGGCCTGCCACGCGGTGGGCCTGCCGGCATTCAGCCCGGCCGGCTTCTCGCTGGAGGTGCCCATACCAGGCGACGCCCGCGGCGGCAGCGCCCAACACTGCCGCACCAGCCACGCCCGCGACCGCGTATCCCTTCCAGCCGGCCAATGTCTTGAGGGCGGCGACGGTCATGCGCGTCCCTTCCAATCGCGCGGGATCTGGAAGTGCGGGCCGTCTTTGAACGACTTCCAGTCCCCGCCCCACTCCACCGGGACGCCTAGCTCGCCGGCGCAGGCTTTGACCACGGCGGCCAGGTCGGCAAACGCCTGCCAGTTGTTCCAGGGAATCGCACCGCCCACGAGCGGCGCCAAGTCGACGGCATGACCCAACCCATGGGCCTGCGGCAGGTGGTGGCTGGCCATGGTCTGGCTGGCTCCTTTCCTGACATACTCGCGCTGCTGCGCCAGCGTACGCAGGCCTTCCACCACCGTGAAATCCACGGCCGTGCGCTGAATCGCCCGCTTCACAACGGCGACTAGATCGGGATGCACACCGATCAAGCGCGTCAAGCTGCGCTGTGAAAGCTGAAACTGGCTCATTACTCCGGGCTCCTCTATCATGCCCCTTTACCCCGCACGCGGTCGATCACGGCCTGCCACAAGGCACCCACGGGCAGCGCCTGCACCGCCTCCCAGGCGCGGGAGACGATGGCCATGCCAAACATCCCGGTGAGAAATCCGGCCAAGCCCTCCGGGATGCCGAGCATCAGCGATAGGTAAGGCGCCGCGTAATAGGCCACCAGCGAGCCGCTGCCCGCCATGCTTAGCCGCGCGGGCCAAGATCCTTGCAGGTAGCGCATGGACACAACCGCGCCCAGCACGCCGGCGAACTTAGCGGCAAGGGCGTCGAAATCTTGAACGTTCAATTCCGTCCCCCGCAGATAAAGTGAAGACCGCATCGGGCGGCCATGTGATCCCGGCGAATCGCCCCATTCGGTCGGTAAACGCGAGCGATGCGGCTATGCGTCCACGATCGAGAATGTCTCGCCAGACTTGGTGATGACTTTCCCGTCCCGAGCCGCATCGCAAACAAGGGCGTCAGTCATATCAGTTTCCTATCGCGAAGAAATAGAACAACGGGGACTGCGCCGTTTCGGCGCTCGTACTGCCAAACACTTGCAGGGTCGTGTTGGTAAAGGTCCCGACGCTGATGCTATCCATGACGTTTGGCGTGTTCTGGATTTGCGGAATCGCCACCCACGCCCCGTTCGGAAAGGGCAGCGGAAACGACACCGACGCTGCTCCAACGTAGTAGTTACCCGTCGCCGTAGTCATGTTGATCGTGGCGCGCCCCCACTGCAGAATCACCCCGCCGAGCCAGGACGGCAGCGCCAGGTACCCGTTCACGCCCAGGGACATCGCCACGCCAAACCGGAGTTTTTTCGGCGTCACGACGGTGGTGTCATCGACGCCGGCATTTGTCTGTGCCTGCGTCGAGAGCTTGGCGATCCCGAGCACGCTTTCCGTGGCCTGCGTGACTTTCTTGGCGATGGCCTGAAACACCTTCAACGGCGTCACCGCCTTGGTGTCATCCGTGCCTGCCTCCGCTTCAGCTGAGGACGCGATTCCCGCCGGCAGGGCAATCCAGTTCGCACCACCCGAATCCGGATTCGTACTGTTGTTATCGGCAAGATTCAGCCAATAGCCATCCCCCAGCGATTTTTTCAGCATCGCACCCTGGGGATACCCGCCGATGGCCGAACTGAATGCGGCGTCGTAGGGATACGCCCCCCCGGCCTGCTGCCACCTCGCTGCCGCACTGAGAAAATTCAGAATCCCATTGAAATCCGCCCCATAAGGCGGCACGCCGCCCGCCGCCAGCGGCGTCATGGTCAAGGGTGGAAAGCCGTCGGTAAACGACGCCGCGCCCGGCGTTACGCCGATCTGCGAGGCCACCGGGATGGCGTTTTTGTTGCCGCTGTCCGCAAACGGGACGGCCGATTTGAGAGGTGCGTTGCTAGCTTGCATTGATAAGCCCCGAAGAAGTGAAATAGACGCCCGAGCCAAACGGCTGCATCAGCGCCTCGTTGAAACCGAACGTGGTGGAAAGATCGACCTGCAGGACATGCGCATGTACCGCCGCCGGCTTGGGAATGGCGCCGGATTGAGTGAGGATGGCGATTTCGTAGGGGGCCAGCGCAAACTCGAACACATAGCGGAACTCCATATGTCCCGTGTCCGACACGTAGCACCGCCCGCGCCCGGCGAAGAGGTTCGACAGCAGCTGGTTCAGGCTGGGCGAGGAGCAATCCGAGATGTTGGCCAGCGCCTTGACCAGGATCAGCGTGCGGTAGGCATCATCGGCAAGCCGGTACGTCTGCGTGGACTGCTCTCCCGTATAGAACGGCGCCTGGTTGAACGGCTGCCCATCCAGGGCTTCGTCAAATCCCAGGTAGGTCACGTCGCCGGGAACGGTCAGCATCCGCCCGACGTCGACAATCCTGCCCCAGATGTCCAGCCCGAACCCCTGCGCGGTCTCCACGTTCCAGACGTAGCGGTAGAACGCATCGAAATCCGTCTGCGGGTTGATGTAGTCGTCCATGTTGTTGATCAACTGGACGAGCGTCGGGCTGTTGGCGTACTGGCTGATGAGGGTCCGGGCGGCCAGGCCCGGCTTGGGCACGACGTTCATAGCAGCGTCACCACAATATCGCCGGCAGTGACCGTGGGCCGGCGGTTGATGGGCACCGTCAGGCTGGCAGCCGTCGGCGACGCAGGCCCCAGCAGCAGCGACAGGATCGAGACCGAGGGACTGAGGGCCGAGATGGCCGCGTAAAACCGGCTTGCGTAGATGGTGGAGCCGATGCGCGCCCGTTGCCCGCCGTCCGCGCCACTGAAGGCGTCGATGATCGCCTGCCGGGTCAAGGCAACGATGTCCGAAGGCAGCGCCGGGTTGTCTGCCAGCTTCACCTCGAACAGCACGGGCAACGCAGCCGGCGTTTCCCACTTCACGACGTACGAGGGGTAGGGATAGGAATACCCTTGCCTGTCCTCGATCGGGTGGGACGTATTGCCGTTGTAGTCGCTGCCATTGCTTTTTTTGCGCCAGATCGCATCGGCGATATCCGCGGCCTGACCACCGGCCACGGCCACCCAGATCGAGTGCGGTCCCAGCGTCACCCCGCCGATCGTCCTGGGCACGGGCAAGTCATTCTCCGTCACATAGGCGTCGATCACGCCCTCGACGTTCGCCACGTTCGCGTAGATCGCGGGCAGCGAGCCGCTGGCGTTCAGCGCCACCGACTGACGCCTGCGCGTTTCGAATTCCGCGCGGCTCTCCACGTCGCTGCCAGGCGTGCCAGCGTCGGCATTCGACACCGAATCCCAGCCGGGAATGGCTTGGTAGATCTGATTCAACGCGCCGGGCGCGCAATCCACCGGCCCATCGACCGTGCAGGCAAACGGAAGATCGATGCTGCCGCGGGTCGGAATGGTCCCCGCGCGGGTGCACAGGTAAAGCCTTCCGTCCACCGCCTGCGCCCGCGCGCCCACCGGGATCGTCACGCCGGCCAGCCCATTGCAGGTCGCAATGACGGCGGTGGGCGTGCCAGGCTTGCGGTCCAGAAAGTAGATCCGCCCGATGGCGTCCTGCATCCGGTCCGCGGCGAACGCCGGATCGACCTGATTCACGTACGCCGCGAATTCGTTGTTCTTGTCGCCGATGATGGCGGTCGTACTGGAGGCGAGCTGGCCTTGCGGCGTTTCCAGCGCCACATTCAGTCCGCCGCCGAATGCGGCGTCCATGTCCGACAGGACACCGGCCAGAATGGCGGATTCGTCGGGCAGCACCAGCCCTTCCGGCGTGAATTGCACGCGCGGCACTTGAGAGATATTCGGCATGGTTTCCTCAGAAGCTGACGGACTGCGTCGTTCCGTCCTGCAAAGTGATGTCGACGTAGCCCGCCAGGGCACGATCGGTGATGGAAGTCAGCGTGCACACCGCGCGCACCACGTCCGGGACAGTCAGGGCCGCGCGTTGGACATGCTCGCGCACCAGCGCCAGCGGCGGCCGGTGGCCCAGGAACTCATCCCAGTACGGCACGCCCGGCGCGGTGTTGTAGAACAGTTCGCCCTGGAACAATTTGATGGCGCTGGCCACGTCCTGCGCGACGGCGTAAGGGTTGGATGCCATCGCGATGTTTCCGGACGCGTCCAGAACCAGGTCCCAGGCGCTTCGGTCTAGCAGTAGTGTGTTCAATTGGGCGTCCCCGTGTTGGATGGTCCGCTTTGCACGCCAGGATGCGTGTGCGTGCTGCCCACGTCCCTACCGTTGTTGCGCAACGTGCCCTGCGTATTCATGTCGCCTTGCCAGGTCGACGTACCGCCGAACGATCCGGCGCCTTGTTGAACCGTCCCGTTCAGTACGATCCGAGGCGCGTTCAACGCGCATTGCGTGCCGGCGTTCATTTCGATGTCCGGCGCCGTCACGGTCACCTTCGATGGCGACACCACGTGGATGCCTGTCTGCGTGAACTGCACGTACTGCACCGGCGTTCCGTTAAGCAGGCCACCGAGATACAACCCGTCCGCCATATCGTGCGAGCGCCATGACCCCGGATTGCTTTGCGCCCGCGAGGCTTTCACCAGCGAGATATCCCGGTTCGCGAAGGCCGCCATCCCGATATCTCCCGCTTTCGGGTCCAGGATGATGGCATCCGATCCACCCTGCAGGCGGAAGTAGGGCAAGCGATGCAGCACACCATGCGGAACCGCATTTCCGGCGCCGTCGAGCTGGTTCACAAGCGGCTGCACGTCCACGAAACCCACCGGCGACAGTCCGCCGGAATTCGTCACCGACACTACCTTGACGAGCGTCGCCGTGGCGATCCGCGCCAGCGCCTGGTTGATCAGGAACTGCAATGCGCCGAACTCGCTGTCGCCCTGGCCTGCTTGCGCGAGGCCCGCGTATCCGAATTGCTCAGCCATCAAGATTCCTTTTACATACCGCCACGGACTGCCAGACACCCCGCGGCACCTCTGCTTCCAGGTAGTGAGCCAGGCTCACGATCGTCCATTCGCCCTGGGCGGCGTGAATGGCGCTGGTGACCTGCACACGCTTACCAAGCGCAAGATCCGGGTTGTAGAGCGTCTTCAGGGCGAGGCCGCTGCTGGTGAACGCGGGATATCCGATAAGCCCGGTGTCGGGCGACACCGCAATGGGATCGCCTTGCCTGAAGCCGTCAACGGGCCAGATCGCAAGCACGCCCCGATCGATCGTGTGGCTGATCCGGGCCGCCTGGGCGCAACTGCGTAATTGGTCCATATCCGTCCCGGAGAAATAGGGGTTGGCCAGGACGGTGTTCACGCCGCGGCCTTCAAAGATGTAGCCCATCGCTGTGGCGATTTCCCGCATGACTTCCTGGGCGGGCGTGGCGCCCGGATACGACCTGGGGGGTGCGGGCTTCACCTCCTTGGCGCCCGCGACCTGCGCCATGATGGTCAATACGCTGTCGGGCGCCATGCCGTAGTCCGCCCACGCGTTGACGATTTCGCCCTCGTAGGCCACGCAGGGCGCCTCTACATCGCTGCCGGCATGCACGCGGACGAGGTTCAACCCCCGGCGCTCCTCCATGACGGGTCCGATCGTCGTCAGCCTGTTCATCGTCTCCTGGTCCAGTCCGTACACCGTCAGAAGCAGTTGAGGCCGGTCGCCCGACGCGTGCATCGGAATCTCCGCGGACACGCGATGGCCGCTGAGCGTTACGTCCGGACCTTGCTGGTCTCCGAACCGCCCCTTGCCCAGGCTGATGGTCACGTCTATCCGTCGCTTGGTGAACGTCATAGCTCGCCCGGCTCCAGGTACGAAAGGACAAAGCGCGATCCCAGGCTGTCGTATTGCGGATCGGTCTGCCCCAGGGTGTCCTCGAACGCGAGGTCCCCGGCAAATCCCAGGTACGCGGACCGCACCAGTCGCACCCGGTCATGGCACAGCACCGTCGTGACGATCGCTGCGTCGTCGACCTTGAGGTCCAGGTAGAGTCCGGTCGATTTCTGATAGACGGAGATCTGGCAGTTCTGTCCGGACAGCACGACGCTAAGCGTCTGCGAGGGCACCGGCTGTAGCGGAATCCACTTCATCGCGAGCGCCCCCTCTCGCCTGTGCCGTTCTGAGGCGGACCGGATCGGGCGACCTGGCTGGTCGGCTGCACCTGCCCGTTGCTCTGTTGCGCGGCGCCGCTGGGCTCCTGGGTCTTCGACGACTTGGCATCGGGCAGCTCCCGAACCAATATGAGGGTCAACGCAACCACCAACATGCTGGCCCCATTCTTCTCGCCCCGCTCGTAGGAGTAAGTCTTGAGCGTGACCGAGGGGTAGGTGATCTCGGGCGTGACGATCGAGTAAAGCTCAGTGCCGCGGACCATGCGTTCCAGATCTTCAAGCATGGCGCTGCGCGAGGCCTCGTAGCCGGAATGCGCCAACGTGACGATCACTTCCCACGCTTTTTCGGTCTTGTTGAAAGGAGAGACTTTGTTGTTCTCAATTTTGGCTTGGGCTACTTCGGTTTCATGCTTGAAGGTGATGCCCAAGAACGTGTCGAAGACGAGCGCGGGCCGCCGCAGCGAACGATAGAGGCCCCACTGGGGAACCCCGAAGATCGATTCGACCAGGCGCCCAAGCGTAGAGCGTTCCTGCGCGGGTCGAGAAGAATCGTTCTCCGCCCGGAATACGGCAGGCACGCCCGGTTCCGCCGGGACATCGGGATAAGGAATGAATGGCATCAGAAAATCCCCGTATTGCCTTGCTGGATAAGACGCTGGCTATGTCCCAAGCCCGCGAGATCACGCGCAATCGCCGGCCCGTCCGCCGCCTGCGTCACCAGCGTGATGGCGCCGTGGATATGGGTTTCGGACGTGCTGCGCGCCGGCAGGGTGGCGTCGGCCGTTTGGGACGTGCCGGCCTGCGCCGCCATGGCCGTGACCACCGCGGCCGCGCCGCCCTGCTCGCGCGCATCCCGGATCAGCGCCGGGTAAAAGGGCGCGGTGGAGGCAGTCCGCTGCCGCACCTCACGCATTTCACCCGCTGGCGGCTCGACGCCCAGCAAGCGGCTCAACACCACGTTGATCGGCTGAGACGTCGTGCCGCCCGCCTGTGCATCGCCTGCGGGTTGCGCCGCGCCCCGCGACTCCCAGTCAACCAAGCCGAGCTGCTGCTCCGGCGTCGACAGAAGAACATCCACGCCAAATGTCCGCTTGAAATCGGCCGCCCGCGTCGCCGTCCACGCACCGGCGTCATGCGCGGTGTCCAAACCGCCCTTCGGACCAGGTTTCGGCACGTCCGCCCCGGTCGAGCGGACAACGCGTCCGGACGTCTGCCCGCGCGAAACCGCCGGCGAGCCGACGGATTGCGCGTCATGGCTCAAGGCGTGTAAGGCCATGGCCGCCGCTGCGCGTCCGTGCAGGGGTGGCGCGGCAGGTGGCTCGGCACCTGGCGACAACGGGTCAGCACCCGCTTGCGCACGCGATGCGCAGGCCGCCTGAAGCGCCGGCGCGATGCCTGCGACCGCCTTCGTCGAAGACAGGATCTTCAACGAACCCAGCGCCAGCAGTGCATCCTGCCACCGCTCTTCGCGGTGATTCGTGATTGTTGTGCCCACGGGAGCCGGCCGGTCCGCCCCGTCTCCATCCCGGGCCGGCTTCGCCACCCATGCCCCGCCGCGCCAGTGAGGATATGCGGCCGCGCCCGAGGCCGCCGCGAATACGGCCAGGCCGCCCGGCGTCAGCGCCACGGGGTAGGACGCCTCGATCGGCACGTGACCTTGCAAGCCAAGGCCGGGATCCGCAGCGGCAAAGTCCCACAGCGCGCGAGCTTCGCTGCAGAACCAGCCCAAGATCGCGGCTACCCTTTGTGCGCCGGCCTCCATGGATCGGAAGGCACGGCCCGGTTCACGGGCCGCTTGCGCAAACGCCTGCCAGGCGGACGCTGCCTTTTGAGAGAAACCCCCGGCGTTCCAGTTCAGCGTGACGGCCAAGGCGTCGATAAGAGTGGCCATGCAACTACCTCGGTTCGGTTAGGACACGCCTGTTGTGTGCGTCCACCGCAATCACTTCAAGCAGGTTGTACAGGTCTTCGGCACCCAGGACGGATTGCAGGTCGTGCAACAGGCCCGGGTGCCGGGAGATCACCACGCCAATGTTGCGAGGCACATTGGCGTAATGGATCAGGCGCGGGCCGCCACGGGGGACCTGGAGCCCGAAGTCGATGGGGTGGCGGCCATGAAAAAATCCAGGTGCATGCCCAGGATTTTCTTGCGCAGCGTAAGCAGGGTCGCCACTTCCTCGATGTCGCTGGGAACGAGCCCCCGCGTCACGTCCGGGCTCGGCTGGATCTGCACGCAGTCCATCATCTTGTCGAGCAGGGGCTTCGCGCTATCGAAAGACAGCTTGGCGATCGCGTTCAACCCCATGGCGGCCACGCCCGCCAAACCCGCCTGCGCGATGTCGTCCGGAATCTCCACGCCGGCGTTCATCAGCGCGAACAACGCGCGCCCGCCCCACTCTTCGGCCTCGTAGGCCGAGAGCTCGGTCAGGATGAACACCTTGCCCTTGTCGCGCCCGTCGGCGCCGATGGTTACGGCGATCTGCTTTCTCGCCATGTCACACCAACGCCGGGGTGACGTTCTGCCAGGTGATCTGGAACGTCATGGCCTGAAGGATGGCGCCGGCCGACGGTGCCGCCGGGGCGAGCGTCAGCACGCCACGGGTCAGCGTGTACTTCCGGTCAATCGACGGGATGCTGAGGGTGCCGTGGGCGTAGAAGACATCACGCGCCGTTTGGGTCGCCGCCATCCAGATCTCGAAAAAGCGCATGGACGGCGAGTCGGGCTGCAAGGTGATTTTCTGGTCGGTGGGCTTGGGCACGTAGCTGGCCGACAGCCGGCCGTCCACGCCCATGTTCACCTGCGCAAGCTCGTGCGCCGTGAAGGCGAAGGACGCGTCGGACGCGTAGCCCTCGATCTTCTGGGCAACGGGAAATACCCCGCCCACGGAAAGCATCAGAACGGAATTGGCACTGGTCAAAGTCGCCATGTTGAATCCTTAGAGAATGGCCAGCGAGGCCAGGGTGATTTTCTGGACGGAACCACCGTCCATGTACCAGAACGTCATGGGCGGCGTGCCGCGGGCTTCGCGCACCTGCGGCGTCGCATCCTTGATCTGCAGATACCAGCCGCGGGTCTGGAGCGTGTCCGAGATATCCACGCCGGCCATGCTGTTGACCTGGGCTTTTTGCTGGCTCGACAGCGCAACGCCCGCGCGGATGGCGCCGAAATTGACCGCCGCATTGATGGGATCCAGGCAGGTCGCGTCGATCATCGTGTAGCCGTCGATGTTGTAGGGAACGGCGTTCACCTGGGTCAGCAACGACATCAGCGCCTGCTGGAACGCGGCATTCAGCCAGATCTGATTGACGTAGGTGTCGACCCACTTCCAGTTGCCGCTGACCTGGCCCGGATAGAGGAACCGGAAGCGGTCGTTGCTGGTGGCGTAGTCGCCGTAGAAGTTGTAGCCGTTGTCGATCAACGTCTGCGCCGTCGTGGCGTCGGTCACGGAATAGGCCAGGCCGGCCTGGCCCTTGAACGCCAGGGTGGCCCGGCCGTTCGTGCGCGCGAAGTCCAGCGAGGCGATGGCGCCCAACACGAACGCCGCGTGGTGCGGGTCCTGGTAGACCGGAACGGAGCCCGAGTATTCGTTGGCGCTCACGATGGCGGCCCAGTTGGACGTATTGCCCTGCTGCGACGCAGTGACGTCCGTATCCCAGCCGACGTAGGCGTAGCGGTCGCCCTGGGCGCTCGTCCACGCCGAGAACGCCACCTTGCCGTCCGTGTCGGGTTCGAAGGCCGTCATGAATGCCGCCCAGTTCTGGACCAGGTCGGTGATCTGGCCCATGTTCACGGCCGGCACGCCGGCTGCCGCGCCTTGCGACAGCACGGCTCCGGTTGCCTGCGTCAGCTTCAGGCCCGCCGCGATCGTGCCGCTGCCGTGGGAAATCGCGCTTGCGGCGCCCTCGGTGCCCGAGGTGATCAAGAACGCGGCGCGCTGCGCGTCATAGGCGCAGGTCGCGTCCAGGGACGTGAACGCCGCTTGGATGATCGCCGCGGCATTCGAGAAGCTCGTTGCCGTCGACAGGTCGATGCTGCCGGAGGTCTTGGCCACACCATCAACGGTCACCGTCAGGACGCCTGACAGCGACTGCAGCTCGGCAAGCGTCGCCGTGGCCATGGAACCGCCCCGCAGGTAGGCGGAAACCGCCGCTGCCGGGTACTGGGCGAACAGCAGGTTGCCCGGCTTGCGGGTCGAGTTGTCGAACCCATTGAAGTAGACGTCGGCCAAGCTGGCCTCGGTCGAGGTCGGACCGAAAAAGCGCTGTACATCGCGCGCGGTCGCGAAACTCTGGATGGCGCCGATGGGGACGGCCGTATCGTGGGTCAGGATCAGGCCGTTGAGGTCGAGCGCCGATCCGCCTGCTGCGATCACGCCCGGGACGACCTGGACGATTTCACTGGCGGGAATGGACATAGCATTAAGCTCCCGTAGGATAAGTGGTGTCGACTTCGATAAGGCCGACGTGGAGTTGGTCCGCGAACTGCTGCGGCACGGTGATAAAGGGGTTGAACTGCAGGAAGGCGTCGAAAGACCACCGTTCGAAGAACGGCTCTTCGGCGCTTGAAATGGGCAAGTGCGTCATCGCGCTCGCGGACAAGGGCTGGGCCCGGCCCAGCGTTCCAAGAAACTCGCAGCCGACGGCGCTGCACAGGACAATGGACAGCGCCAGCGCCCTATCGTGGGCCCGCGCGCCATAGCTATCCACGCGAGCGGACCACTGCGTGGCCTGGGTGATGGACAGCGTCCCCGTGGCGGTGGCCGGATCGGCGTAGACCGCGGTCGGCAACGAGAGTCCCTGCGCCGTGAGCGGTGTAATGACAACGCATTCACGCATCGGGCTGGGAACCTGACCGGGCAGGCCGCGAACGACGTCGCAGTCCACCAGTGTCTTGAAGAACGTGATCAGGTCGTCGACCAGCTCAGTCTCGGTAATGCTTATCTGAACGCTCATGCAAGAGATCCGAACCAAAGAGGAACACGCGCGATGGCCGCGCCGAAAACCAGAAGGCCCCGGCTTCGCCGGAGCCATAAATGCAAAAAGCCCCGGCGGGGCCGGGGCTTCAATTCGTCAGGGCGCAATGTCCCGGAGCTATTGTGATCGATTGCGTGACCGGAGGGGCGGGGTCTTGTGACGGTAGCGTCACACGCTGTCTGCCTTGCGCGGACACCTCGACAAACCTGGGCGCACGCCGGAAAAGAAAAAGCCCCGGCGTGTGCCGAGGCTTCATTTCCTTGGGACGCAATGCCCCGGACCCATTGTGACCGAATGCGTGACCTACGGGAGGGGCTCTTGTGACGCTACCGTCACACGCCATGCATAGGTGCGTCCGTGCCCGCCTTGCTGCGGTTCCTGGATCAGCACGCTGCCCGTGTCTTTCAGCGCATCCATGGCGCGCTGGATGCCGCGTTGCAGACGGGTCTTTTCCGCGATCGACAAGTCGCGGCCGTGCGATACGTGGCGGACCAGCTCCATCAGGCGGAACGACCGGCCGGGATAGCACGCCATCAAATCCATGACCTCGTGCGCGTACTTCATGCCAACCTCCTTTCGACCAGGCTGCGAAACAGGCCCAGGTACAGCTTGTATTCGATTTCGGTGAGCGCCACGCCGGTGGTGTCGGCGATCCAGTCGAGCGCCTTGGCAATGCGCTCGCGGTTGTTCAGCTCGCCGAACATCACGTTCTTCTGCGGATACTCGGCGATGATGATCATCCGCTCGTGCCAAGGCAGCGCGGCGTGCATGTCTTGCACGACTTGCGCATGATGAAGATTGATGGGCCGGTAGTGTTCCTCTTCGGAGAGATAGACCGCCATGTTGCCCACGGTTTCGCCGGACCAAGTCCATCGCGCCCAGTTCCACATCAGATCGTCGCCCGTCAATTTAGTCATCAGCCACCTCGCGTTGTTTGCATTCTTTCCCATAAGGCCTGCCCTGAAGGTCATAGGTCACCTCCGCGCTTTCGCTCTTGGCGCGCCTGAGCATGTCGGCAATGCCGCGGCTCGGGTGATCGCCGCGCGCGATGCGCGCTTCCCATTTTTCGATCCAGCTTCGGTGCGGACGTCCGCGCTGCCGCAGCACGTTGTCCGCGCCCATCTTCCTGAGCGCCGCCTCTGCTTCCTCGCGCGTTGCCAAGGTGCGACCAGGCGCCGGCAGCACCAGGCGCGGCGGCGGAATGTCCGGCCAGGCGCCCTTTGCAAGCTCTTCGTTCAAGGTTTTCTCCCAGCGCGTCTTGATCGCGCCATAGGTGCAGCCGAGCAGATCCACCGTGCTGACGCCCACCGCAGTCCAGTACACGGCCGGATGCGACCACACGCCCGTCTCGCCGCGCTTGCGGGCGGTCATGCCGCGAACTGCCTCGTGAAACGCCACTTCCGGCACAGTCCATGGGCAACAGAGCTTGATGAACTGCGGCAGGGTCGGCGGCCATTCCTGGGTCAGGCAGGCGACTAGACCACGGCGCACCTGCGCCTCATTAAGGCCCTCCAGCTTCTGACTCCAGGAGTCCTTCAGCTCGCGCGCCGACAGTCCCTGCCACTGCTGCGCGAACTTCGCGCCATACATGAGCCACATCTCGCTCACGACCAACGCGCCCAGGGACGTGGGTTGGATGTCAGCAGGTTGCATCGATCGTTCCCATGAATTTCTCGCGCGGACGGCTATCGGCCGCCAGCGCATCCCGCAGTTCATCGGTCCAGTCCGACAGGCGTTTAGCCGGGCTTGATGACGGGGCGGCCCGAGCCGCGGCGCGCGGCGGATAGAGACCCTGATAGCCGCCAGCGATGCTGTTCGCAATCACGGCGCCGGGCGCATGACCTTCCGCCCGGTAAGCCGCGAGCTGCTGCAACTGGCGCTTTGCCCCCTCTTGCGTCACCGGCTTTCGGCGGATCTTGCGGTCAGCGACCCAGCTGGCCCAGTCGTCACGCTCGAGCCAATCCGGAAGTTCGATCGTCGACGCATCGAATCCCGCGCCGCCACGGGGGGCCGGGGGATTCATCCTTGTTTCCTGGTTCCTGGTTACTGGTTCTTGGTTGGCTTGCGATCCGGTTGCCGCTGCGGCGGCGTCCGGTTTTTCATCGGAACCCATGACAAACCCGGCAGGTTTCCCGGCCGCCATCTCACTCTTCTTTGGCCGCCCTCCCCGTTTGCCGTTCGCCTTGGCGGTTTCGGCCTTGACGTGATACGCGGCAATTTCGACGTCAGCCCGCTTGTTGTGCCAATAGCCGTCCCGCAGGTCGAAGAATTCGCCCAACACCAACGAAGTCGCCTCCTTTTCCTCGTCGGTCCGCGCGCCTACCCAACGGAATACCTGTTGCAAGTTGTCTAAGATTGGCTGCTCTTCGGCGTAGTAACGCCGCAAGAGCCGGCTATAAATGGCGTCTTCGAGCAGGCTCAAGTGCATGGTGGCCTGGGCGTAGTCGCCGATGTTGTGGCTGTAGTAATTCATGCGTGCTCCAGCATCCCGGCAGATTTCAGAGCCCCGTCCTCGGGGCTCGGGGCGGCGATTCCGCGTTCACCCTGTGCCGGCGGGCGTCCCACGCCTCAAAAACCGTGGGCCTGGCCAGACGCAGGAACTCTCTCCACGCCTTCGGCATGCCATTCCCACGCCACTGCGACACCGCGCCGGCCGTCACACCGCAGAGCGCTGCCACCCTGCCGGTGCCGCCCAGCGCATCGATAAGAGAAGAATCGTCGTTTTGTGTTTTCATGGATAAATCTTAGAATGCTAAGATACCAAAAAGCAAGCCATCTAAGATGGTTTTTGTTTAGCATCCTAAGATGTCCTTCCAAAAACGAATCACGCAGGCCTTCAACGAAGAGGCGTCGCGCCGCGCTGACGCGGCCGAGCCTCGCCTTACCAAGACAGACCTGTGGAAAGCCGCAGGCGCTTCATCGGGCGCCGCAACGCATTGGTTCAACGGGTCCAACGGCATGGACATGGCGACCTGCATCAAGGTCGCCCCGCTGCTGCATGTCAACGCGCAGTGGCTGTACGACGGCAGCGGTCCAAAACGGCCGGAAAACAATGACCTGGGCGCGGTCCCCGCGCCAGCCCCCTGGCCCTTCCCCAGCATCCCCGAAGACCAGGTACGCGCCCTGTCTCCAGAACAGTTGAACAAGCTGCAAGGCGCGCTCGCGCTGGCGATCGCACAGTTGAAGCTTGGGATCGACGTCGCCTACGTCTCGGCGGCGCCGCAGGCACCGATGGTCCTGCGCAGCGACTCGCTGGTGGATACCTATATGGCGCGGGACGAATTTCCCATGCGCATCGAGGGCATGCCCCCGGCCCCTTGGGAAGGCGGAAAAACCACGTACCAGGCCGAACGCGAACACGGCGTCCGGCTCAGCACGGAAACTGGCGTATTCGCCAACGTGGGCGCAGGCGAACCGCCGGCGGCCAACGACAAGTTCGAAAAAGTGCCCGAGCTGGCGGATGTGCGCCTGGCGGCCGGCGAACCCATCGAGAACCACACCGAGGAGCAGACTGGCATGATCCAGTTCCGCAAATCGTTCTTGAAGTCGGTGGGTGCGGGCAACGGAAAGGCCCGCGTCGTGTACGCCAAGGGCGACAGCATGGAACCCGTCATCCGCGACGGCGCAGCGCTTCTCGTGGTTCCCAACGAAAGCCTGACCCTGCAGGACATCGCCGCCGGCGGCGTCTACGCCATCAATTACGACGGCAAAATGATCGTGAAGACCGTGGCAAGAGAGCGGCTGACCGGACGTTGGGTGGCCCGTTCGTTTAATCCGGCCTACGCGGATATCTCACTGGAAAACGGGCACCCGATGCGCGTGCTGGGCCAGGTCGTATGGGCGGGTTGCCGATTGCCCGACGATGAAGCGGGACAGTGGGTGAAGTGCTAGCGGCGCGGAAGACGGACTTGGGCCCGGACGGGATCGACGTTGACTCGCCAAGGCGAGCGCCGGCGCCAATAGTCGCGTTTTATGATCGGTGGCACTTGGTCAAAATGAACGACAGCGCTTGGCGCATGCCGTCTGCCACCAGATTCATGCCGCAATTTTGCGAACCGAAGAACAAAAAGCTGCTTAGTTGAGGCGCCCTTCCTTCGCTCGGACCGCCAGCACGGTCTTATTATCTTTCGCAAGGTCGCACTCATAGGTCACTGTCGTGAATGCGCCAAATCCGTTTTGGAATTGCACCTTATCGCCGAGATAGGTGATCACACCGGACTCCTTGTCCTTCCAGCGAAACCGGTCGAACTTGGATTCCAGGAGCCCGTCCGTCCACTTAAAGTCGTGCTTCGCCAGCTTCTCAACTTCTCGAACACAATACACGCCGGCCGATATAGCACCGGCATTGCCCAAACACGAGAGGTCAGTCGCTTCGCAAGCAGCCGCTCCGGCTTTGGACGAGGATGCACCGGGCTTGGACGCATCGCCTTTATCACCACCAACCACGAAGTAGATAATCGCGAGCGCCACGATTCCAACCAAAACAGGGTGGGCCTTCTTTTTAGGAATTGACATCTTCACCGGCGCGCCACACCCAGCGCACAGCTTGGCCTTGTCGCTAACCTCTTTCCCACATTCTTTACACGTAATGAGCGCCATTTGCGACACCTTGTAATAAGAATGCTCAGGATGATATCCCATGAGTGGGACGATTGTCTGCTTGGTAGCAGACCCCCTAGTCCGCGCTGCGATCGGCCCAAACTGACCAATGAAGCATCAATCCAATCCCTGGAAGCCAGAAGAAACGAAGCTAACGCCGACGCGGTGAAGAAGGCAGCTCCCGAGGCGTAAAGCTTGTCAACCCGGCGCTCGAAATATCACGCGGCTGACCTAATCCCATAGCGCGGCTGTTCAATAGCGTGTGTTGGACGAAGAAAAACGAGCCCGGGCGAGTAAACTCATTTCCGATTTGTATCCGACCGCCGACCTGGCCCACAGAAGAATCCCCAACGCCTAGAGGGTGCCGACGGCATTCGCGGTCTAGCTTGCTTAACCGTCCTACTCACCCACGCTGTCAGCATGTTCTCTATCGCTGCTGCGGGCTGGCATTTGGCCGGGACCGGAAAAATTGGGGTATGGCTGTTCTTCGTGCTCAGCGCCCTGTTGCTGACGAGGAATTTCGTCAATACCGGTTTCGGCATGGATCGACTCATTTCGTACGGGGGCAGCCGCGTGATTCGCATTCTGCCCTTGTTCATTATTGCGGTACTGGTCCATAAGGCGTTTGGCGCGCTTGGCATTGCCGCGTGGTCCGACGTCATGGCCGCCCTGACGTTCCAAAAGGGCTACGCCCATTTGTGGACCGTCCCAGTGGAATTCACCTTCTACCTTTGGCTACTCCGGCTTAGCCAGGTGGTTTGGGCCGCGCCAAGCTGCAGGATGATGAGGCTGGGCAGTGGGTGCGCGCTTAGCGAATCTAAGACTTGAGCCAAATTGCTACGCGGGAGCCGGGACAGATAAATACTGCGCCAAGGGGATCAATTTGTTCAGAAACGTTCAGATTCGCCATCACCCGATCCCCCGCAACCAGTTGATTTGCAACGGCTTTGATCGTTTCCGTGCGTTTTGAAAACCGGCTGGATACGGCACCTTTGCTCACGCCGAATTCGCGTGCCAGTGCGGATGTGGACTCACCGGCTAGCAGACGCTTGCAGATGGTCTCCCACTGGGCGTCCTTCAGCTTCGAAGGTCGTCCAATTTAACCTTCCACAATATAATGATACATTCCGAAACCACACCAGCCGGCTGGAGTTCCCGTGCCCGATTACATCTCTCCGATCATTGCAGTCATTGTTTTCGCCTTCACTGCAAAGCAGTATCTGGACGTACGTCGGCGTGAGCTCGAGGAATCGCAGACCACGCACTACCATAAATTGATCAGGCAACTTCTCGTCGACGACATAGCCGGGGGGCCGTTTATTGATCTTCAAATATCTGCGGTCTATGAGCTATCACTCATGCCAGCCAGATACAACGCGAGTTCCGCGATCATTCTCAAGCGGTTGAGATCGCGTCTAAACGGGATCGCAGGTCGTGATGATCTGGTAGCTTCCATTGACGATGCATTGGGGAAGCTGGCTGAGAAAACCGCTCCCCGTCCTTCCAAGCATCGGCATCGACTTCTTTCGGTTGATCTGGCCGTTGCTCTTGGGCTTGGATCAGGCTGCGCCGTAGCCGCCATTCAAGCAGCACAGGACTACTTTTCCATAACACCGGTATGGATGCTAGCTACGACGCTTAGCTTGACTGCGGCGTTTTTGCTTTGCGCTCACTGGTTCGCTTTTCGCATCCAAGCCCTCCGTCCTGGTTCAGGCTCTGACTCGCCCTAGGCTTTACTAAGCTGTGGCCCGACGCTTGGAGCACCCGTAGTGTGCGCTGGCTGGACCGCTAGGGGCTTAAAGGGCGGCGCCGATCGGAGCCCGCAACACAGGGCTATCCCCGAGTTCAGCGATGAGCACTGACGCGCTGCTGGCCTGTGAATTGTGGCGGCTCTTCCCACAGAGCAGAGCCCGGAGCGTGACGTCTGCCAGCCGGCGCCCGTTCGGCCCGGCGGTCGGTTCTTTCCGGCCCCTGCTCTTAGAAACAAACAAGCCGCCCGTGGGGCGGCACTTCCCAACGGCCATATCCCACGGTTATTCCCTTTTCAATCGACACAACGCGCAAGCAAAAAAGTGCACCCGCGCCTAGCGTTGCTGGAAGCCCATTAGACACACGTAATTAACTCGGATATTATCGTTACATTCTGATTCACGGATCAGAATCCGACATTACTTTTAACCAATATTGGAGAAGATATGGCGTTTTACTTGGACGCGATCAAGGTAAAAAAAGCAAATCCACATCCGATTTTTGACAAAACGTACAGCCCCGGAGAAATCGTTCCAAACTCTGGCCTTTACTACTGCACTCAGTGCAACAGCGAGATTGCGGCCAATGCTACCGATCCGTTTCCCCCGCAAAACAAAGCTCAGCACTCGAACCATGACGGCCCAATCGAGTGGAAGCTTTTAGTACTCGCTGAGTATTGAGCCGTCAGAATTTCGGCCCGTCAACCATGCTTGATGGGCACCCGCTGCACAGCCTTCCGGGCGGGGTCTAGTTCGCGCGGCTCAAGCGCCTTGCCCCGAGTCACATGCCGCACCAGCTACGCGCCCATCAAGTCCATTACCTCGTGCGCGTACTTCACGCCAACCTCCTTTCGATCTGGCCGCGGACAGGCCCACGTACAGCTTGTATTCGGTTTCGGTCAGGGCGACGCCGGTCGAGTTGGCGATCCAGGGACGCGCGGCCTTGCGCCGTCCCTTCGGGTCCAGGCCGCCGAACTTGGCGTTCTTCTGCGGGTACTCGGCAATGATCACCATGCGCTCGTGCCACGGCAGCGCGGCGTGCATGGCCTCAACCACCAGAGCGTGGTCATGGAAGATCGGCCGGGGATCGTCTTCCCAGGACACGTAGGCCTCCATGTTTCCTACCGTGGCGCCGGACCACGTCCAGCGCGCCCAGTTCCACAGCAGGTCATAGCCCGACAGCCTACTCATCGGCAACCTCGTGTTGTTTGCACTTCTGCCAGTAGGGCTTGCCCTTCAGGCAGCGAACCACCGCGTCGCCGAACGGCGACTGCACTGTCCGGGCGTTGGTGCAGCCCGCGCACGACCAATTCAGCGCGGCCTGCTGCCGGATCACCACGACGAGCATCGAGTCGCGGAATTCCCACTTTTGCAGGTCGGCCGTCATGTGCACCATCCAATGCGCACGGCGCGATAATCTCCGCATCCATCAGAATTCCTTCACGGACCAGCCGCCGCCGTCCTTCTTGGCGCGTGCCTTCACTGCGATGAACTTGAACGGGTAGGCCTCATGGTTGGCATCAGTGGACGCCGACGAGCTGAGATTCTGGAGCTTGAGGAATCGGCATTGACTGCCGAGGGTGTCAAAGTGAGGGCCGCAAAGCTAAAGGCTACAGACGCTGATCGCGAGTACCTGGTCTCTTGGTCCCCTCTCCTCAGCACGCTGCTCAAAGAGACCGTGGGGCTATCCAAGCGTCACGGCACGGCATATGTATTCGCTGCGCGCTCGGGCGCTCCGTATACGGATTCCGGGTTCAAAGCGAACTGGTCAAACATAATGGCCGACCTCATGAAAGCTGGCGGGGAGCGCTTCACGGCGCATGACCTACGCGCCATGTACGTCACTGAGTTGGTGAGCCGGGAGCAGAACCCTGAAACCTACAAAAACGCCGCCGCAACACGCCGCGTTTATGACCGCCGTCGGAAGGTGAAGGTCACCCCACCGTTCTAATTAAATTAGAAAGCGTCTTAGTTATTAGAAATTTGCGGGCGGCAGAAAAGATAAAAGCCGCTCTAGGCGGCTGATTTCTAAGGAATTCTTGGGTTGACTGATGGGACTCGAACCCAGATAGACGGGGAATAGCGGGGCGCACCGGGGAGCTATGCCATTGATTTTGCGGGAATCACAGCTTTTTCGTTCCCCTGCGTTTCCCCTATTCTTCCCTGGAGTGAGCCATGTGGTACATTTTTCTGTTCGTAACTATTGGAGACAGAAATGAGCACAAAGACCCCGCGAGGTCGAGAGGTAAAAAGTTGGGTGATCCCTCAACAGGTGAAGCCCACGCCACCCTCAGGGCTTGACGCCACGACGCGTCAATCTGGCGGTAACGCCCAAGGACAAAACCAAGGGAAAGCTGGACATGGATCAAACGTGGGTAAACCCGGATCGAAATAACCTTATTCTGCAAGCGCGGTTCGGCCGGGAGTACGGGCAACGCTTATCGCGCTTCTATCGCAGGGCGAACCTCCTCATCCGGTTTTTACAGATGATGGGAGGAACCGCTGCGTTCGCTACGCTTATATCCACGGAAAATCATGCGCCTGGGGCAATAGCGATGGTGTCTTCTTTGCTCGTCGCCGTTGCTGCATCGCTCGACATGCTGTGGTCGCCCGGCGAACTAGGGAGCCAGTGTGCTCGCGCCGCAGAAGCTTGGGGCCAGCTCGACGCGGATAGTGGGTCACTTGACGACGTCGCACTACAACGACGTACGGCTTCGCTCCAGTCCACGGTATTACCATCATGGGAGGCTCTTCGAACCCCCGTATTCAACGAGATATTGAGGCAGCATGGCGAGGGACACCAGGCACAATCTGAGAACCGTTGGCAGCGATTTGTATTCTGGCTGTGCTGACACTTGGATTTACTGCCTCTCAGTGCGCCTGCCTTGCACTAGCTATGAATTTTAATCACCTCCGGCGCGGGTCTGCTGCCCGTGCAAATTAAAGGAAGCATATGTCGACAATTTCATGCGGTGACCCTGTACGGCTAATTGCCCACATCGTGAATTCTTACCCTAAGGCGGATATGGATGAGCCAACACGCATTCAAACCAAATTCCGCTTTCACGACGGTCTGGTGGTGAATGTCTTTACAAACGGAACAGTCTACTTTCAGGGGAAGGCCAGCCCGATAGAAGATGAAATCCGCAATCAGGTAGACATTATCAATCGAGCCTAGAGCGCGGGGCCACCTTGGCGGCAGACGAAGATTTCGGCACTAGCCTTTCCGCAAGCAGCCCTGGCGATTGGCTCGCTAATGGCTGGCGGATTGTGGCAACTGTTTCCACAAGTCTGCCGCCACCTCTAGAATTCCGTGAGGGCAAGGTGCCCGCCGGGCGCCGTGACAGCAGCTAAGTAACAGCCGCGTGGGATCTAGGCTTCGTACAAAACCCTGAATCCATAAAGGATAGAAGACAATGACATCTGACCAGAAACTCATCGCCGGAACTATGCTTGCCGACCGAATGATCCTCGGTTATGTCCTCGCAACCGTGTTGGCCAAGAAGGATGACCCCATGGGATCCTTCAACAAGCTCTATGCAGGGTTTAAAGAAACCGGTGAGCGGATGAATCAGGATTTCGGTGGCGATGCCGAATCGAATGCGATCATTCAGCATCGCATAGATCAAATCATGAACATGACGGAAGTGTCCTTGGCGGCCGCTACGAAGATCCGCTAAACGCGATGAGCCCCGACCTTCACGCGGGGCTCATTTCTTCAGGGCGCAAGAGCCCGCACGTATTGTGATGGTTTCTGAAACGCTTTTCCAGATACCGATGTTATGCTTTTCCACCAATACTCAGCGTGAGCGCCACTGACCACCTCGTCGCGTGAGCTCGCAATGTGGCCTGTTTCCTCCAGGGCGAGCAGCACGCGCCACACCCAAGTCCGCACCACTGCCCTTTGACGCTGGTCTGCCCGCGGGGCAACGTGGTTGATGATCTGGCGCATCTTGAGCCGACGCTCCGGGTAAGCCGCCATCAAATCCATCACCTCGTGCGCGTACTTCACGCCAGTCTCCTTTCGACCTGGCTGCGGAACAGGCCGAGGTACAGCTTGTATTCGGTTTCGGTCAGAGCGACGCCGGTAGTGCTGGCGATCCATGCGCGCGCGGCTTTGCGCCGACCCTTCGGATCCAGCCCGCCGAACCTGGCATTCTTCTGGGGGTACTCTGCGGTGATCACCATGCGCTCGTGCCACGGCAGCGCCGCGTGCATGGCCTCCACCACCACGGCATGGTCATGGAGGATCGGCCGGGGATCATCCTCCCAGGACACGTAGGCCTCCATGTTGGACTGCAATGGCCGAACGTAGACCTAGCTTCCGGCTCCGTGCTGGTGGCGGAAGCGTTGGTGCGCGGTGAGAGGAAGGATCGAACGAAGACGGCCGTGGCCCGACAGGTCATTTTGAACAGCCGCGCGCTGGCCGCCATTCAGTCCCAGCGCCAGCACACGCAAGTTGCAGGTGCTGCAGTATTCAACGATCCGCGGTACGCGGCGCAATGGGAAGACGAGCGCGCATTTCGGCGCAGCTTCTGGACGCCGACGCTGAAACTGCTGGGGATCCGCTACAGAAGGCCGTACAACATGCGGCACACGTACGCGACGGTGATGCTGATGGCTGGGATGACGCCGGCCTTCTGCGCGAAGCAGTTGGGCCACAGCGTGGAGATGTTCTTGAAAACCTATTCCAAATGGCTGTACGGTGATCAGAATGAATTGGAGATGAGACGCTTGGAAACAGCGATTTCTCCCCAGAATCTCCCCGAGAAAACAAAACAGGCGCCTAAGCGCCTGTAAAGTATGGGGAATTCTTGGGGTGGCTGATGGGACTCGAACCCACGACAACCGGAATCACAATCCGGGACTCTACCAACTGAGCTACAGCCACCACTGGTCTTGCTTTGCACTTCAGTATTTCTTCAGTGCTTTCGTCGCAGCGCGTCTTTGAAATGTGTTTCGAAAGAAGCTCAACAACGAAGAGGCCGAATTCTAGCACGTTTTTTTAAAGCGTGTGAAATCACCCCGAAGCCGCACGTTTGCCACCTGCGGCAGCCTTGCTATCCTTGCGCTTGGTTAACCAATGGAGGCCGCGTCTCAAGCCATCGCCATGGATCGCATACACGCATTTTTGATCGAATACTGGCCTCATGTTGCCTTTGCCATCAGCATTGTGGCGGGCACGGGCGCGGCGGTGCATGCCGCGATGACCAAGCAGGATGTGCGGGCGGCCATCGGCTGGGTGGGGGTGGCGATGTTCTCGCCGATCCTTGGGGCGCTCTTCTATTTCGTGGCGGGCATCAACCGTATCCGCAAGACGCGGGTGTCGCAGCAGCGGGACGTCGCCATGCTGGAGGACGCCGAGCAGGTGGAGACGTCGCCGGTTGATGTTGTGGCGATCTCGGGGGAGCAGTTCGCGTCGCTGAAGGTGCTGGGCGATCGGGTAAGCCGGTTTCAGCTGCTGGGCGGCAACGAGGTGCGGCCGCTGGCCGGTGGCGACGAGACGTATCCTGCGATGCTGCAGGCCATTCGCGAGGCCCGCCACACGGTGGCGATGCAGAGCTATATCTTCGACAACGATCCGATCGGGCGCGAAGTGGCCCAGGCGCTGATCGAGGCGCAGGCGCGCGGCGTACAGGTGCGGGTGTTGATCGATGCGGTGGGGTCCAAGTATTCCCATCCGCCCATCGTGCGCATGCTGGCGCGGGCGGGTGTGCCGGTGGCGCGGTTCATGACCAATCCGCTGGGTGTGCTACGGATGCCCTACGCCAATCTGCGCAGCCACCGCAAGGTGCTGGTGGTGGACGGACGGGTGGGCTTCACGGGCGGCATGAACGTGCGGGCGGCGTTTGTCAGCGCGCTGGCGGGCGATGCCACCAATCACGACACGCATTTCCGGGTGGAAGGACCGATCGTGACGCAACTGATGTCGGTGTTTGCGCATGACTGGAATTTCACGACGCACGAGTCGCTGCCCGCCAAACCCTGGTTCGATCCCGACTTCATGCCGCCGTCAGGCCGCGTGCCGATCCGCTGCGTGCCGTCAGGGCCCGACCGTGCGCTGGGCAGCACGCACAACATGCTGCTGGGCGCCCTGGCCGTGGCGCGGCATCATGTGCGGATCCAGTCGCCCTACTTCCTGCCCGACCAGACGCTGATCGGCGCGTTGGCCACGGCGGCGCGCCGCGGAATCATTGTGGACATCGTGATCCCGGGCAAGAACAACCTGCGGCTGGTCGATTACGCGATGACCGCGCAGCTGGACCAGGTGGTGCGCACGGGCTGCCGCGTCTGGCGCTCGAGCGGCGCGTTCGACCACTCAAAGCTGATGACGGTGGACGGGGCCTGGACGTATGCAGGCTCGTCGAATCTGGATCCGCGCAGCCTGCGGTTGAATTTCGAGCTGGACACCGAGATCTACGACCGCGACGTGGCGCAATGGCTCGATGCGCGCTTCGATGCGTTGGTTGCCAACGCGCACCGCGTGACGCTTGATGACCTGCTGCATGCGCCCTTCGCCAAACGCCTGCGCAACAAGGTGATCTGGCTGGCCACGCCTTATCTATAGCGCGCCCCTGCCCCGCCGCGTTCATCGCCCACGCGGCCTGCCGTGGCTAGCCGTCCGAGGCGGGCACGGCGGCGTGGCGCACGGCGAATACGGCGCTGGCCTTAAGCATGGCGCGGCCTTCCACTTGCAGGCGGCAGGTCGCATAAATGAGGCGCTTGCCCTGCTTGTCGATCTGCACGTGCGCTTCAAGCCAGTCGCCCGGATTGACGGCGTTCAGGAATTCCACGGACATCTGCGCCGTGACGACGGAGACGTGGGCGTCTTCGGAGATGACAAGGCCCAGGGCGCTGTCAGCAAAGGTGGCCAGGAATCCCCCGTGCGCCATGCCGTGCATGTTGCCGTGCGCCGTGGTGACACGCAGCCCCAGCACGTTGTCGGCCTTGCGGCGGTAGAACGGGCCAAGGTCGTTCAGGTGGCGCATGAACTGGCTGCTGGGATACCAGGGCGTGAAACCGGCGGGGATGGAGTCTGTCATGGCTGCCGCTGCAAGAATCCCGAAGGACGATCCTCGAAAGTATTCCAGACCCGCCGGCGCCGGCATAGCGGGGTGATCGGCGCGCGGACGCCCGCCCCGCGGCCGCGGTTGCCCGTTGGCCCCGCTTGCGGCTTCTGCGGGTAAGATTTACGGCACAACAATCACCCTACATGGCAGGAGCAGTGCAAGATGGCAAAAGTCGGCATGGTTGGAATTGGCCTCATGGGCCACGGTATTGCAAGCAACCTGGTCAAGCACGGTCACGCGCTGACCGTGCTTGAGCATCCGGGCAATCAGCCCCTGGACTCGCTCAAGGCCGCGGGCGCGGCCAGCGTCGCCAGCGGCGCCGAGCTTGCCGCGCAGTCGGATGTGATCATCCTGTGCGTTACCGGCAGCCCGCAGGTTGAAGCCGTGCTGCTGTCGCCGGGCGGCGTGCTTGAGGGACTGCGTCCCGGCACCGTCATCATCGACTGCTCGACCGCCATCCCCTCGTCCACCGTGAAGGTCGCCCAGGCGGTCACCGAAAGCGGCGGCCGCTTCCTGGACGCGCCCATGACGCGCACACCCAAGGAAGCCGCCGAAGGCCGGCTGAACCTGCTGGTGGGCGGCGACGCCGCGCTGTTCGTGGAATGCAAGCCGCTGCTGGCCTGCTTTGCTGAAAACATCACGCATGCCGGGCCGGTGGGCGCGGGTCATCGCATGAAGCTGCTGCACAACTATGTGTCGCTGGGCGTGGTGGCGCTGCTGTCTGAGGCCGCGGCGTGCGCGCTGCGCTCGGACATCGACCCGGCCGTTTTTGCCGAGGTGCTGGCCAAGGGCGGCGGCGGCGGCGTGGCGCTGGAACGCATCAAGCCGTATCTGCTGGAACAGGATCCGTCGTCGCTGCGCTTTTTCATGTCGAATGCGCAGAAGGATCTTTCGTACTACAACACCATGGCCGCCGAAACCGGCGCCGTGCGCGAGATCGGCGCCGCCGTGCAGCACACGTTCGACCAGGCCGTCACGCAAGGCGGCGGCGAGCGTTACGTGCCCGAGCTGGTGTCGCTGCTGAAAGACCGCTAGCCGTCCCGCGCGCCAGGGATGCGCCGCATCCCTGGCCGGTTGCCGCGGCGCGGCGGGTTCAGCGTCCGGCAACGGGCGCCACGCGCGGCGCCCGCAGGATGCCGCGCGGCGGCAGACGCAGCGAAATCAGCGCCGCCAGCAACAGCAGTACGCCGGCCGACCCGAATGCGACCCAGTGGGTGCCGAAGGTTTCGAAGGCCCAGCCGCCCAGCCACGAGCTGATCATGCCGCCTACCTGGTGGCCCAGATAGGTCAGCCCATACAGCACGCCGACCAGCCGGATGCCGTACACGTCGGCCAGGATGGCCGAGGACAGCGCGATGCTGCCGGCCCAGACGATGCCGCCGATGGTGGCGGCCAGATACAGCTCCCAATGCGCGCCCACCATGACGAGCGCGAAGAATCCCAGGCCTCGCACCAGATAAATGGTGGCGAGGATATTGCGGCGCTCGACCTGATCGGACATGCGGCCCAGCACCAGCGTGCTGAAGATGGCGACCAAGCCAATCAGACCGATGCCCAGCGAGCTGGTGGTGGGATCAAAGCCGTGATCCATCAGCATGGGCATGCCATGCGTGCCGAGCAGGTTCATGCTGAAGCCGCAGGCAAACAGACCCAGCGCGACCTGCCAGAACGGCAAGGTGCGCAGCGCCTCGCCCAGCCGCGGGGCCGGCGCCTTGGCGGCCGGCTTGGCCGAACCGGATTTCTCGACGATCTGATGCGGCAGCAGGTCGGTGTGCTCGGGCGCCTCGTCGCGCATCACGAAAAGCGCAATGGGGATGGTCAGCACGGCAAACAGCACGGCAAAGCCCAGCAGCGTTTCCTGCCAGCCCACCGCCGAAATGGCGTAAGTGAGCGTCGGGGTCATCAGTGCGATGCCGGCCATCGAGCCGGTGGACAGGAAGAAAAGCGCCATGCCGCGCTGGCGCGTGAACCAGCGGCTGATCACCGGCGTCAGCGCGACGGGGCTGGTAAAGGCCAGTCCGATGGACAGCGCGACGCCGAAGGCGAGCAGGAATTCGAAGGGGCTGCGCGCGAAGACGGTCCAGATGGAGGCGACGACGACGATGGCCGCGCCAGTCAGCAACACGAAGCGCGTACCGCGGATGCTGACCAGATAGCCGGCGAGCGGCATGCCCAGGCCATAGCACAGCATGCCGATGGCCACGATGCCCGACAGCAGGCTACGCGAAAAGCCCAGGCCTTCGGCCATGGGTAGAAAGAACGGTCCGATCCCCATGCGCAGGCCGACCGTAAACAGCGTGAGTACCGTCGCGGCGCCGACGATGTTCCAGCCGAAATACCAGCCGCCCGACTCTTGCTAGTCCAATTCCTCTTCTCCTCGGTGTCTTTTTTATGGCCGCTTGCGCGCCAGGACTTGCAGACACCGACGGCAGGCACGGAGGGGGCTCCGCTGTCGACAGGGGGTGGGAAGGACCAGGCGTGATGCGACTTGCTCGCGCCGGCGGACGCGCGCCGCCGGACGCGTCACATATTACTCCTGGCTATATGCGAAGGGGACGGGGAAATGGAAATCCTGTCCGGTGAGCGGTCAGCGCATTGACGCCGTTTGCGCGGGCGCGGATGGCGCAGTGGCAGCCGGGTGTCGGACAACTGGCGCGGCGAGCGCGAGTCAGCCCGCCTGTTCGAGGAACGCCTGAAGCGCCGGGACGGTATTCAGGATATGTTGGCGCATGGCGGCCTCGCAGCGGGCGGCGTCGCGGGTTTGCAGGGCGTCGATCAATTCCTGATGCGATTCGCGCACGCGCAGCACGCGGCCGGGTTGGGCGGCCCACAGGCGCATGTAGGGTTCGACGACCGAGTGCAGTTCCGAGATCTGGTTCAACAGGCGCGGCTGTTTGCAGAAGCTGCACAGGTATTCGTGGAATTCGCGGTGGGCAGCCGTCCAGTCCAGGTCTTCGTTCGCGCCCTGGTCAAGCTGCGCCAGCATGTTGACCAGGCGGCGGATATGTTCGGGCCCCATGTTGGCCACGGCGTTGCGCGTCGCCAACCCTTCCAGCACCGAGCGCATTTCAAAGACCTCCAGCATTTCCTGCTGGTTCAGTCCACGCACCACGGCGCCGCGGTTGGCCCGGATCTCGACCAACCCTTCCGAGGCCAGTCGGCGCAGCGCGCCGCGCACCGGCATGCGGCTGGTGCCGATCTCGGCGGCCACGACGTCCGGCACCAGCCGCTGGCCAGGCGCATAGTGGCCCAGGCGGATTTCGCGCTGTAAATGCAGGTACGCCTCGTCTTCGGCGCTGATGGCTGTCTTCTGGAATTGCAGCACTTTCGTCCCCGGGCTTGGAAAGCCGCCATGATAGATAACGGCGAAAATAACACAAACTGGATCCAAT
>JAEYVD010000017.1 GCA_023432075.1 Pseudomonadota bacterium
GCCACCGGCAGCATCGCGGCCGCGGCCATCGCGGGCAGATATTTGGCAAAGAAGCCATCCAGCGCCTCGACCTGGTCCACCACCGCGCTTGCCAGTTCACCCGAGGCCTTGCCGCGGCTCCAGTAAGGGCCTTTTTGCACCAGCCGCAGGAACAGCGACTGGCGCACGTGGCGCTTGATGCGCTCGGAGGCATCCGCGCCGGCGCGCTCGCCCGCCCAGGCGATGCACGCGCGCAGCAGCATCAGCCCCGCAATACCGGCGATGCCGCCCAGCAGTTCATGCCGCGGCACGCCGCCCACGATCGCCGAGTCCAGCACCCTGGCAAGAAGCCAGGCCTGCACGACGAGCAAAGCGCCGCTGAGCAGCGGCGCGGCGCCCGCCAGGATCAGCGGAAACCGCGCCGTCCTGGCCAGTCCCATCAGCCACCGCGACTGTTCGCGCGGCGGCTTCTGCAGGGACGCCGACGGATCGTGCTCGAGGCTGCTTGCGCCGCCGCTCACTCGACGTCGCGGCTGGCGCGCGGGTCATGGGTCTGACCTTCGCGCAGCTCGAACCACATCGCATTGAGAATGGCGAATGCGCACGCCAGGCCAAGGCCGAGAATCCACGAGAAATACCACATGGACGATTCTCCTTTATCAGTACGAGTTGGGCGTGTCGCCTACCGAATCATGGGTGACCTTGCCGCGCATGACGCGATACACCCAGCCGGTGTAGACAGTCACGATCGGCAGGAAGATAGCCACGGCAATCACCATGATCCACAGCGTCAGGTGGCTGGACGAGCCGTCCCAGATGGTCAGGCCGGCCTTCGGATTGGTCGAGGACGGCATGATGAACGGAAAGAGCGAGAAGCCCACCGTCAGGATCACGCCGGCGATCGACGCCGAGGACGACAGGAATGCCAGCATGTTGGCGCGCACGGTCAGCAGCAGCGCCGCCAGCACCGCGCCGGCCACGCCCAGCGCGGGCGCGATCCACATCCACGGCCACTTCGCGTAGTTGGCCATCCAGGCGCCGGTCTGCACCGACACGGTCTTGAGCATCGGATCGGACGGCGCGGACATATCGACCGCGCTGGTGATCGCATGGCCCGGCACGCCGCCCGCAACCCAGAAGCCGCCCGCCACGAAAAGCGCGGCCGTCAGCACCGCGCACAGGCGGCCCCAGTTGCGAGCGCGCGAGGACACGGGATCATCCGTGCGCCACGCCAGCAGCACCGCGCCGTGCATGGCCAGCATCACCACGCTCAGCACGCCTGCAAGCAGGGCGAACGGCATGAACAGCTGGAAGAAGTGCCCTTCGTAGATCGGGCGCAGCGTCACGGCATCGAACGTGAACGGCACGCCCAGCACGATGTTGCCCATCGCCACGCCGAACACCAGCGACGCCACCACGCCCGAGAAGCACAGCACCGCGTCCCAGCGATTGCGCCAGCGCGTGCCTTCCATCTTGCTGCGGTACTTGAAGCCCACCGGCCGCAGGATCAGCGCCAGCAGGACCAGCATCATCGCCAGGTAAAAGCCCGAGAACGAGGCGGCATAGAGCAAGGGCCACGCGGCAAAGATGGCGCCGCCCGCGGTGATGAGCCAGACCTGATTGCCTTCCCAGACCGGCCCCACCACGTTGATGACGATGCGCCGCTCGGCGTCGGTCTTGGCGACCACCGGCAACAGCGCGGCCACGCCCAGGTCAAAGCCGTCCATGACGGCAAAGCCAATGAGCAAGGCGCCCAGCAGCACCCACCACACCACGCGCAGCGTGCCGTAGTCAAAAGGAATTAGGGTATCCATTTGCGTTTCTCCCCTCAGGCGCGCACGGCGGCGTGGACGGGATCGGCGGCGGCATCACCCGGCGCCGGCCCGTCGGATTTTGGTCCGGCCTTGATGGCGTGCAGCATGACCTTCACGCCGATGATGAGCAGGATCGTGTACAGCACCAGGAAGATCGACAGGCTGATGACGAGGTCAGTCATGGTCAGGCCCGACGCCGCGTAATACGTGGGCAGCACGCCTTCGATCACCCAGGGCTGGCGGCCGTATTCAGCGACGAACCAGCCGCTTTCGATGGCGACCCAAGGCAGCGGCAGGCTCCACAACGCCACTTTAAGCAGCGCCGGACGCTTGTCCAGACGGCCGCGCGAGGCAAGCCAGAACGCCACGCCGAAGAACAGGATCAGGTACATGCCCACCGCGACCATGATGCGGAACGCCCAGAACAGCGGCGCCACGGTCGGCACGGTATCGATCGCGGCCTGCTTGATGTCCGCTTCGGTAACCTTGCTGATGTCGGGCTGATGGCGCTTGACGAGGAGCGCGTAGCCCAGATCCGGCCAGGTCCGGTCGAACACCATGCGCGCATCCACATCCTTCGGGTTCGCGCGGATCTTCTGCAGGGCCTCATAGGCCACGATGCCGTCGCGAATGCGGTTCTCGGCACGCAGGATCAGGTCATTGATGCCCAGCAGCGGCGTGGTCAGCGAACGCGTGCCAATGATGCCCATGACGTAGGGAATCTCGATCGCGAAATCGTTTCGGCGCTCGGCCTGGTTCGGAATGGCGATCAGGTTGAAGGATGCGGGCGCGGGCTCGGTGTGCCACATGGATTCCATGGCCGCGATCTTCATCTTCTGGTGTTCGGTGGTGAGATAGCCGCTTTCGTCGCCCAGCACGACCACCGACAGCGCGCCGGCCAGGCCGAAGCTGGCGGCTACCGCCATCGAGCGCTTGGCCAGGTCGATATGTCGGCCGCGCAGCAGATACCACGCGCTGATCGACATGACGAACATGGCGCCCGCCACGTAGCCGGCGCTGACCGTGTGCACGAACTTGGCTTGCGCGACCGGATTGAAAATGACCGCGGCGAAGTCGGTCATTTCCATGCGCATCGTGTCCGGATTGAAGACCGCGCCCACCGGGTTCTGCATCCAGCCATTGGCGATCAGGATCCACAAGGCCGAGAAGTTGGTGCCGAAGGCCACCAGCCAGGTCACGGCCAGGTGGCTGACCTTGGACATGCGGTTCCAGCCGAAGAAGAACAGCCCGACGAAGGTCGCTTCCAGGAAGAACGCCATCAGCCCTTCAAGCGCCAGCGGCGCGCCGAAGACGTCGCCCACGTAATGGCTGTAGTAGGACCAGTTCATGCCGAACTGGAACTCCATCACCACGCCCGTGGCCACGCCCAGCGCGAAGTTGATGCCGAACAGCGTGCCCCAGAACATCGTCATCTTCTTCCAGATGGCGCGGCCGGTCATGACGTACACGCTTTCCATGATGGCCAGAATGAACGACAGGCCAAGCGTGAGCGGGACAAAGATGAAATGGTAGAGCGCGGTCGCGGCGAACTGGAACCGCGAGAGATTCACGACATCGAGATCAATCATGAGGCTGCTCCCAAGGCGTCGACGCGCTGCGGCAACCGGCATGGTTCCCAGGCCGTCTACCGCGCCATGTTAGGGGCGTTGCATACAACTTCATAGAGGTTTCCTGAAAAATCGAGGCGTGATGGGTCAGCCCTTGCCCCGCAATTTGCCGGCGAATCCCAACACCTTCTGCACCTTGGAACCAAGTTTCATAAGGCTTTGCAGGGTTTCGGGCGGCAGCCGTTGAACCTCATCGAACCACCCCGTGGATAGTTCGATGAGCTCCAGCATCTCGGTCATTCGTTGTTGCGCGTAAGCCTCGTCGGGGCCGGTCGGCGACTCCAGCAGCGTGTCGCGCAGGAGCGTAAGCGTGGGGTCGACCTCGCGCTTGCGCTTCTCTTCCATGAGGATGCGGAAGATTTCCCAGACGTCCTTGGGGGTCTCGAAGTAGTCGCGGCGGTCGCCCACCTGATGCATCAGCTTGACCAGGCGCCAGGACTGCAGCTCTTTCAGCCCGAGGCTGACGTTCGAGCGCGAAAAGCCCAGGGCCTCGGCGATATCGTCGGCGTTCAGCGGCTGGGGCGCGAGAAACAGCAAGGCGTAGATCTGGCCGACGGTGCGGTTCACGCCCCAACGGCTGCCCATTTCACCAAAGTGCAGGACAAATCGTTCGATCTGGGGGGAAAGCGCCATGAGGATCAGCCAGTAACACCGCGAAGGTCTGCGCGACACATGCAGTTACTTCGATTTCAGAAATTTCTGAAATTATCGAACAAACGATGAGAAAGCGCAAACCACACTACCTTCAGGGGCGAAGGCGCAAGCCAGCACCATTCAGTGCGCAGGCAGGCCAAATTAGCCGCCGAACGTGACAGCCATACAACACAAATCCGGGAACGGCGCGCAACAAAAACGCCACCGGCCGGTTGGCGGGTGGCGTTTCGGGGGGTGAAAAAGCAGGGTAACGGCGGGGCGTTACCCGGTCAGGGACAGATCTGTCCGGACAGTCAGCCGGCCTTGACGGTCACGGCGGCGGACACGCGCTTGGCCTTGGCGCGGGCAGCGGCGACGTCTTCAGCCACGGCCAGGCCCACGCCCATGCGGCGCTTGACGAAGGATTCGGGCTTGCCGAAGAGGCGAATGTCCGTGCCGGGCTCGGCCAGGGCCTCGGCCACACCGTGGAACGACACTGCGCGGGCTTCCACGCCGCCATAGATGACGCTGCTGGCGCCCGGCTGGCGCAGGCTGGGGTCGACGGGCAGTCCCAGCAGCGCGCGCGCGTGCAGTTCGAACTCGTTCTGCACCTGGGTGATCATGGTGACCATGCCGGTATCGTGCGGGCGCGGGCTGACCTCAGAGAACCAGACCTGGTCGCCCGCCACGAAGAGCTCGACGCCGAAAATGCCCAGTCCGCCCAGCTCGGAAGTGACGGCCAGCGCGATGTCGCGCGCACGCTGGAGCGCTGCCGGAGACATGGGGTGCGGTTGCCAGCTTTCGACGTAATCGCCATCCACCTGCTTGTGGCCGATGGGTTCGCAGTAGCGGGTCTCGACCTGGCCGTCGGCGCCGCGGGCCCGTACGGTCAGGAGCGTGATTTCGTAGTCGAAGCGGATGAACCCCTCGACGATGGCGCGGCCGCCTCCGACCCGTCCCCCTTCCTGGGCGTACCGCCAGGCGGAGGTCACGTCGTCGACGTTCTTGATGACCGACTGGCCCTTGCCCGACGAGGACATGACCGGCTTGATGACGCAGGGATAGCCGATGCCGCCATCGATGGCCTGGCGCAGTTCGTCCTCGGTGTCGACAAAGCGGTAGGGCGAGGTGGGCAGCCCGAGGGTCTCGGCCGCCAGGCGGCGGATGCCTTCGCGATTCATGGTGAGTTGGGCCGCGCGGGCCGTCGGGGTGACCCGCGCCACGCCGGCCGCTTCCAGTTCCACCAGCAAGCTGGTGGCAATGGCCTCGATTTCGGGGACAATAACGTCCGGTTGCTCCGCTTCGATGACCTGCCGCAAGGCCTGCGGGTCGGTCATCGACACCACGTGCGCCCGGTGCGCCACCTGATGGCCCGGGGCGTCGGCATACCGATCCACCGCGATGACTTCGACGCCCAGGCGCTGCAGGGCGATGATGACCTCTTTGCCCAGTTCACCAGAACCCAACAGCATGACGCGGGTGGCCAAGGGGGACAGTGGCGTGCCAAGAACGGGACTGGAAATGCTGGACATGGAGCGGGCCTGGAAGGAAAGTTTGAAAGCCGTTGAAAGACTCGCCAGCATGCCATACGCCCCTGCGCGGGGCAAACTAGCATACTGAGATTAAAATCCGCCCCATGAACGACCATCCCACCTCTTCGTCCGGCACTGCGCTGGCATCTGCGCGCAGAACGCTACAGATTGAAAGCCAAGGGCTGCAAGACCTGTCCGCCCGGCTGGACGACAGCTTCACGCGGGTTGTCGACCTGCTGCTCGCCTGCCGCGGCCGGGTGGTCGTCAGCGGCATCGGAAAAACGGGACACATCGCCCGCAAGATCGCCGCCACGCTGGCCTCCACCGGCACGCCCGCCTTCTTCGTGCACGCGGCCGAGGCCGTCCACGGCGATCTGGGCATGATCACCCGCGACGACGTCCTCATCGCGATCTCCTATTCCGGCTCAGGCTCGGAATTGCTGACAATCCTGCCCGTCGTGCGCCGCATGGGCGCGGGACTGGTCGCCATCACCGGCAACCCGCAATCCGAACTGGCCCGGCAGGCCGACATCCACCTGGATGCCAGCGTGGCCCAGGAAGCCTGCCCGATGAACCTGGCGCCCACCGCCAGCACCACCGCCGCCCTGGCGCTGGGCGACGCCCTGGCCGTCGCCTGCCTGGAGGCCCGCGGTTTCGGACCGCAGGACTTTGCCCGATCGCACCCGGGCGGCGCGCTGGGCCGCCGCCTGCTTACCCACGTGCGCGACGTCATGCGCCAGGGAGACGCCCTGCCCATCGTCATGGCAGGCACCCCGGTGTCGCAGGCGCTGGAGGTCATGTCGGCCAAGGGCATGGGCATGACCGTCGTCACCGACGCGCAGCACCGCCCGCAAGGCATCTTCACCGACGGCGACCTGCGCCGTCTCATCGCGCGGCACGGCGACATCCGCAGCCTGACCGTCGAGGCGGGCATGACGCGCTCGCCGCGCAGCATCAACCCCGAGGCGCTGGCGGTCGAAGCCGCCCGGCAGATGGACGAACAACGGCTCAATCACATGCTGGTGTTGGACAATGACGGCGCGCTGGTCGGCGCATTGCACATGCACGATCTGATGGCCGCTAAAGTGGTATGACTATGAACCTTTCTGCTTCCGTGAATCACCCGGCCGAAGCGCTGGTGCTTGCCCGTATCCCTGCCATCGTGCGCGAACGCGCCGCGGCCGTGCG
>JAEYVD010000277.1 GCA_023432075.1 Pseudomonadota bacterium
TCGCGCAGGGGCGCGGGCAACACGCCGGCCGATTCCAGGAAGGCGATGAAGCCAATGGACTCGGTGCCGAGCTGTTGGTATTCGTTCTCGGTGTAGATCCGGGTGCCAGACGAGGGAGCCTGTGCCAGATCGACGCACCGTTCGGTGGTCTCGGCCAGGCCGTACAGCCACCCGAGCGCGTCGTCGATGTCCTCGTGCTCGAAACCGGCAGCGGCAAGCCGCTTGGCGAGCACATCGGCAGCAGGACAGGCCTGAGGCGTGTAGTAATTCTCGAACAGATAGACCAGGATATCGAACATATGGCGCAGTTTGTGCCTGTTTGCACAGTCGGCCCGCATATCGGCAGACCAGCAAACATGAATTTTACTTTACGCCGATTTAATTTGCCGGGCAACCGGGGAAAAGGCGGATGTTGTAGGACGTCACCATGCGCCCAAGACCGCCCATTTTGCGCCCAAATGCTGACAAAATGGCTGATTCAGCAAAAAGGGGCGGCCCCGACTGGGTCCGCCCCTTTTTTGTTCCGGCCCCCGGCGCTACACCGCCTTGGGCGCGTTCTCCAGTTTCAGACCCGCCAGCTGGCGGATGAACACCGGGATGCAGATCACCACCCCGATGATGCCGCTAGTCAGGCCCGGGATGATCGTCAGCAGCGCGCCAAGGGTGCACAGCCAGCGTTCCCAGCTCTTCATGCCCACCAGCATGTAACGCGAGAAGGCGGCCGACAGCAGCACCAGCCCGCCCATGCACCCGATCAGCGTCACAAAGAAGTCGTACCAGGTGAACCCCTGCACCGAGATCAGCAGCGACGGCGAGAACACAAACACGAACGGCACGATGAGCTTGGTGATGCCCAGCCGGAACGCTGTGTTGCCGGTCTTGAAGGGATCGCTGCCCGCCATGCCCGCCGCCGCATACGCGGCCAGCGCCACCGGGGGCGTGATGTCCGCCAGGATGCCGAAATAGAACACGAAGAAGTGCGCCGCGATGGGTTGCACGCCCAGCTGCACCAGCGTGGGCGCCGCAACGGCCACCATGATGAGGTAGTTGGCGGTGGTGGGCACGCCGCAGCCCATCAGGATGCAGACGATACCGGTCATGACCAGCGCGGCGACCAGCGTAAGCGACTGTATGTCCGTCAACGCCTCGGGCAGGAAGAACGCAGCGCCGGAGGCCAGCACCTGCGAGGCGGCGATCACGATGTACGAAATCTTGAAGCCCACGCCGGTCAGCGTCACCACGCCGATCACGATGCCCACGGTGCCGGCGGCCGCGCCGACCGCCAGCGCGTACTTCGCGCCGGTCTCGAAGGCTTCGTAGAGGTCGCGCCAGTGCAGGCGCTGGAACGGATTCAGCATGCCCACCACGATGCAGCCCGTGATGCCCGCGAAGGCCGCCAGATACGGCGTGCGGCCGCTGGCCAGGACGCCGACCAGCAGCACCAGCGGAATCAGCGTCGGCCAGCGCATCTTGAACGACTGCTTGAGCTTGGGCATTTCCTCGGGGGTCAGTCCGCGCAGGCCTTCACGCTTGGCCTCGAAGTGGACCTGCATGAACATGCCGAAGAAATACAGGAAGGCTGGGAATATGCCCGCAATCGCAATCTGCTGGTACGGAATCCCCAGGAACTCGATCATCAGGAACGCGGCCGCGCCCATGATGGGCGGCGTGATCTGCCCGCCCGTGCTGCTGGCGGCCTCCACGCCTGCCGCGAAATGCCGCGGATAGCCCACGCGGATCATCGCAGGAATGGTCAGGGACCCCACCGTCACGGCGTTGGCCACCGACGATCCGGACAGCATGCCGAACATCGCCGAGCCAAACACCGACACCTTGGCCGGCCCGCCAGCGTAGCGGCCCGCCACGGTCGAGGCCACGTCCAGGAACAGCTGGCCCAGCCCGATGCGGGTGGCCAGTACGCCGAACAGCACGAAGTGAAACACGTAGGTCGCCACCACCCCGACCGCCACGCCGTAGACGCCCTGGCTGGTCAGATACATGTGGTTCACGACCTGGGACCATGTATTGCCCGCGTGCTTGAGCAGCCCGGGGAAGTACGGCCCAAACATCGCATAGGCCATGAACACGATCGCGATGATCGGCAGCGGCCACCCCATGGCGCGCCGCGTGGCTTCCAACAGGCCGATCAGCAGGATCGAGCCCATCAGCACGTCCTGCGGCAGCGGATTGCCCACGCGGAACGCCAGGTCCTCGAAGATGTACGGGATGTACAGCACCGAAAGCGCCAGTGCGATGGCGATGATCCAGTCGTACAGTGGAATGCCGCCCGGCGAATACCAGGTGGACTTGGGCTGGCGCTGGTAGTGCGACTTGGAAAAGCCGAACACCAGGAAAATCAGGCTCAGCACGAAGGCCAGGTGCACGCCGCGGTGTGTCGCCTCGCGCAGCAGGCCGAAACCGGCGGTGTAGTAGTGAAAGATCGAGAGCGTGACCAACAGGCCCGAAACGATCCACGTAGCAGTCTTGTCCAGCGGCCGGAAGCGGATTTCCGAATCGTACTTTTCCGCCAGCTTCTGGGTTTTTTCGTGATCGATTTCCATCGCGGTAATTCTCAAGGTGATCCAGCAAGCAGGGCCGCACAACGGCGGCCCTGCTCAGATGCGGCGCCAAAACAAACGCCGCCGACATAAAGACCTACGCGTCTCGCCAACCTCTACAAAGGCAAGCCACACGCAAAAAGAACCGGAGCCGCCCAAGCGGGGCCGCGCGGATCCGGCTCTGCCGGTCCGCCACCGGCGCCCCTGGGGGAAGCGCCGCAGGCGCACGGGGGGGCTTATTTCATCAGGCCAATCTCTTTGTAGAACTTTTCGGCGCCCGGATGGAACGGGATGCCTGCACCCTTGGTCGCGTTTTCACGGGTGATCAGCTTGCCCTTGGCGTGGCCGGCGTCCAGCGTCTTGCGCGTGGCGTCGCTGTACAGCGCCTTGGTCACGTCGTACACCGTCTGCTCGGGGATCTTGGCCGACGTCACCATCTGCGCGTTCACCGAGATGGTCTTGACCTCGGGGATGTTCTGGTACGTGTTGGCGGCAATCACGTCGGGCGTGAAGAACTCTTGCTTGGCGCGCAGTGCGTCGATTTCAGGACCCACCAGCGACACCAGTTCGATGTTGCCCGTGGAGGCCAGTTCGGCGATGGCGCCGGCCGGCGCGCCGCCCACGAAGAAGAACGCATCCAGGCCGCCGTCCTTGAGCTTGTCGCCCGCCTGGTTGGGCTTCAGGTATTCGGCCTTCACGTCCTTGTCGGTCATGCCGTACGCGCCCAGGATCAGCCGCACGTCGACCAGCGTGCCGGAGCCCGGCTCATCCATCGACACGCGCTTGCCCTTCAGATCGGCCACGCCCTTGATGCCGGAGCCCTTGCGCGTGACAAGGTGGATGCTTTCCGGATACAGCGTGGAGATCAGACGCAGGTCCTGCGCCTTGGGCTTGCCTTCAAACGTGCCGGTGCCGCTGTAGGCCCAGAACGCCACGTCGGATTGCGTGAAACCGGCTTCGAACGACCCGCCGATGATGCCGTTGATATTGGCGACCGACCCGTTGGAAGCAACCGCCGTGGCGATCAGCTTGCCCGGCTGCGACACGGCATTGGCGATGATGCCGCCGATCGGGTAGTACGTGCCCGCCGTGCCGCCCGTGCCGATGCGGAAGAATTGCTGGGCCTGCGCGGTGCCGGTGGCGCCCACGGCGGCGACCGCGACGGTCAGGGCGGTGATCCAATGCTTGAGTTTCATGCGAGCTTCTCCGATACGGATTTGACAGGTCTGTCGAGTGACGAGGTTCGTCTTGTCATCGCCGGCGCGGCGTGGCCGCCTGCCGGAAATGGGCCTCCCCTTGGGGGCCGTTTTCATGATGAAATTCTGTCATGCCGCCCTCTGGTAGCCAATGGTTACGGGGCTATCGTTTACCTGGGGGTGCATTGCCCCTTTGGTTATGGGTGGTCCCGCTTTGGTTATGCGTGCGTTACCCCTTCAGCAGTCAGACTACGGAGTCATCAGGATGTCCCAGGAAGTCATACGCGGCATTGCGCTGCCCCCGCCCGCACAGCCGGGCGATCCGCTGGCCCGTGTCGACACGCCCAGCCTGGTGCTGGACCTGGCGCCTTTCGAAGCCAACCTGCGCGCGATGCAGGCCTGGGCAGACCGCCACGACGTCGCCCTGCGCCCGCACGCCAAGGCGCACAAATGTCCCGAAATCGCATTGCGGCAGCTGGCGCTGGGCGCGCGCGGCATTTGCTGCCAGAAGGTCAGCGAAGCACTGCCCTTCGTGGCCGCCGGCATCCAGGACATCCACATCAGCAACGAAGTCGTCGGCCCGGCCAAGCTGGCGCTGTTGGGCCAGTTGGCGCGCGTGGCAAAGATCAGCGTGTGCGTGGATAACGCGCACAACCTGTTGCAGGTCTCGCAGGCCATGGCGCAGGCGGGTGCGCAGATTGACGTGCTGGTGGAAGTGGATGTCGGCCAGGGCCGCTGCGGGGTGTCGGACGACGCCCTCGTGCTGGCGCTGGCGCAGCAGGCGCGCGACCTGCCCGGCGTGAATTTTGCCGGCCTGCAGGCCTATCACGGGTCAGTGCAGCATTACCGCACGCGCGAGGAGCGCGCCGAGGTCTGCCGCCAGGCGGCGCGCATCGCGGCGTCGTACGCGCAACTGCTGCGCGAGAGTGGCATCGCCTGCGACACCATCACCGGCGGCGGCACGGGCAGCGCCGAGTTCGATGCGGCCAGCGGCGTCTATACCGAATTGCAGGCCGGTTCCTACGCCTTCATGGACGGCGACTATGGCGCCAACGAGTGGGACGGCCCCCTGGCGTTCGAGAACAGTCTGTTCGTGCTGGCCACGGTCATGAGCAAACCGGCGCCCGACCGGGTGATCCTGGACGCGGGCCTCAAGTCCACCACGGCCGAATGCGGCCCGCCCGCCATCTTCGGCGAACCGGGTCTGACGTACACCGCCATCAATGATGAGCACGGCGTCGTGCGCGTGGAACCGGGGGCGCAGGCGCCCGACCTGGGCGCGGTGCTGCGCCTGGTGCC
>JAEYVD010000396.1 GCA_023432075.1 Pseudomonadota bacterium
TGGTTCGCCATGGGGTTTTTTTTGCCCGCGCGAGATGCGGACAAACGGGGGAAGCGTCAGAGCGCACATTCCGTGTATAACTACGGCGAACCTTCTGAGGAGAGGCGTCGATGCACATCGGGATACCTAAAGAAACCCGAGACGGGGAAACCCGTGTCGCAGCAACACCGGAGACCGTCAAGAAGTACGTGGGCGGCAAGCACACCGTCGTCGTGGAGCGTGGTGCGGGCGCCGCGGCCCGCTATCCCGACGATGCCTACGTTGCCGCGGGCGCCACGCTCGGTTCCGCCCAGGATGCGCTGGGCGCCGGCCTCGTCATGAAGGTTCGCGCGCCCGCCCCCGAAGAACTGCCGCACATGAAACCGGGCACGGTGGTCATCGGCATGCTCGATCCCTTCGACGCCGAAGGCCTGGCGCAGCTGGCCGCTGCCGGCCTGACCGGCTTTGCGCTGGAAGCCGCGCCGCGCATCACCCGCGCCCAAAGCCTGGACGTGCTGTCCTCGCAGGCCAACCTGGCCGGCTACAAGGCCGTGCTGCTCGCCGCCCATCACTACGGACGGCTGATTCCCATGATGATGACGGCCGCCGGCACGCTGAAGGCCGCGCGCGCGGTCATCCTGGGCACTGGCGTCGCAGGCCTGCAGGCCATCGCCACGGCCAAGCGGCTGGGCGCCGTGGTCGAGGCATCCGACGTGCGCCCCGCGGCCCGCGAACAGGTCGAATCGCTGGGCGCCAAGTTTATCGACGTGCCCTTCGAAACCGACGAAGAACGCGAGATCGCACAGGGCAAGGGCGGCTACGCGCGCCCCATGCCCCCGGCCTGGATGGCCCGCCAGGCGGCGCTGGTGTCCGAACGCTGCAAGCAGGCCGACATCGTGATCACCACGGCGCTGATTCCCGGCCGGCCCGCCCCCATGCTGGTTTCGGCGGAAACGGTCGCGGCCATGAAGCCCGGCTCGGTGCTGGTGGACCTTGCCGTCGAACGCGGCGGCAACTGCCCGCTTTCGGAGAAAGGCCGCATCGTCGAAAAGCACGATGTCACGATCATCGGGCTGACCAACCTGCCCGGCCTGGTCGCCACCGACGCCTCGGCGCTCTACGCGCGCAACATCCTGGATTTCCTGAAGCTCATCATCAATGCGGACGGCGCGCTGGCGATCCAGCGCGACGATGAAATCGTGGCGGCCTGCCTGGTGTGCGAAGGCGGCAATGTGACGCGGAGGACGTAACCATGGAAGCGATCAATCCCACCCTGATGAACCTCATCATCTTCGTGCTGGCCATCTACGTCGGCTACCACGTCGTCTGGAACGTCACGCCCGCCCTGCACACGCCGCTCATGGCAGTCACCAACGCCATTTCCGCCATCATCATCGTCGGCGCGATGCTGGCCGCCGCGCTGACCGAAGGCGGACTGGCGCGCGGCATGGGCGTCTTTGCCGTGGCGCTGGCCGCCGTGAACGTCTTTGGCGGATTTCTCGTGACGCGGCGCATGCTCGAGATGTTCAAGAAAAAGGACCGCAAGCCGGGCAAGGAGGAAGCGAAATGATCTCGCTGAACCTCGTCACACTGCTTTATCTGATTGCCTCGGTCTGCTTCATCCAGGCGCTCAAGGGCCTGTCCCATCCCACCACCTCGCGCCTGGGCAACGCCTTCGGCATGGCCGGCATGGCGATCGCCGTGGTGACTACCGCGGCGCTCATCGTGGGGCTGGCGCGCAGCGGCACGGCCACGATCGGGCTGGGCTGGGTGGTGCTGGGGCTGCTGGTCGGCGGCTCCATCGGCACGCTGATGGCCAAGCGCGTCGAGATGACCAAGATGCCCGAACTGGTCGCCTTCATGCACAGCATGATCGGCCTGGCGGCGGTGGCGATCGCGGTGGCCGTCGTGGCCGAGCCGCACGCCTTCGGCATCGCGCCGCCCGGCATGGCCATCCCCACCGGCAACCGCTTCGAACTCTTCATCGGCACGTTCGTGGGCGCCATCACGTTCTCCGGCTCGGTCATCGCCTTCGGCAAGCTGTCCGGCAAGTACAAGTTCCGGCTGTTCCAGGGCGCGCCGGTGGTGTTCTCCGGCCAGCACATGCTGAACCTGGCGCTGGCGCTGGCGATGCTGGGCTGCGGCGTCTGGTTCATGCTCACGCAGGAATGGACGCCCTTCATCATCATGACGCTCATCGCCTTCGTGCTGGGCGTGCTGATCATCATCCCGATCGGCGGGGCGGACATGCCCGTGGTGGTGTCGATGCTGAACAGCTATTCCGGCTGGGCGGCTGCGGGCATCGGTTTCTCGCTGAACAACCCCATGCTGATCATCGCCGGATCGCTGGTGGGCTCGTCGGGCGCCATCCTGTCCTACATCATGTGCAAGGCGATGAACCGCTCGTTCTTCAACGTGATCCTGGGCGGCTTCGGCGGCCAGGCGGGCGGCGCCGCAGCCGCTGGCGACACGCCGCAACGCAGCGTCAAGTCGGGCAGCCCGGATGACGCGGCGTTCCTGATGACCAACGCCGAAAGCGTGACCATCGTGCCAGGTTACGGCCTGGCCGTGGCGCGCGCGCAGCACGCGCTGAAGGAACTTGCCGAAAAGCTCACCGAGCGCGGCGTGACCGTCAAGTACGCGATCCACCCGGTTGCGGGCCGCATGCCCGGCCACATGAACGTGCTGCTGGCCGAGGCCGAAGTGCCGTACGACCAGGTCTTCGAAATGGAAGACATCAACAGCGAGTTCGGCCAGACCGACGTGGTGCTGGTGCTGGGCGCGAACGACGTGGTCAATCCCGCCGCCAAGAACGATCCAAAGTCGCCCATCGCCGGCATGCCCATCCTGGAGGCCTACAAGGCGCGCACGGTCATCGTGAACAAGCGCTCCATGGCCTCGGGCTATGCCGGCCTGGACAACGAGCTCTTCTACATGGACCGCACGATGATGGTCTTTGGCGACGCCAAGAAGGTGCTCGAGGACATGGTCAAGGCCGTCGAATAGGCGGCGCGCCAACCGCCGCGCGGGCCTTAGGCCTGCGCGGCGCGGCGCAACTGCTCGTCCACCACCTCGACCCAATGGCGCACCGGCGTCTCGGTGCCGCTTTGCAGGTGGCCGATGCACCCGATGTTGGCCGACAGGATCACATCGGGGCTTGCCGCCGCGATGGCGCCCAGCTTGCGGTCGCGCAGCTCGATCGCGATGTCCGGATTCAATACCGAGTACGCGCCCGCCGACCCGCAGCATAGGTGCTTGTCCGCAAACGGCTGCAGCTCGAAACCCAGGTCGGCCAGCAACTGCTCGGACAGCGGCCGCAAGCCCTGCCAGTGCTGCAAGGTGCATGGCGGATGAAAGGCCGCCCGCATGCCCGCCGGCAGCCGCGCGCGCAGCAGCTCGGCATGCGGCGCGACGATCTCGGCCACGTCCTTGACCAGCGCCACGATGTCCGCGGCCTTTTGGGCATAAACCGGGTCGTGGCGCAGGTGGTGCGCATATTCCTTGACCATGGCGCCGCAGCCCGACGCATTCATGACAATGGCCTCGACCTTGCCGTCCTGCACCAGCGGCCACCACGCGTCGACGTTTGCGCGCATCTGCGCCACGGCTTCGTCCTGCGCATCCAGATGGAAACTGACCGCGCCGCAGCAGCCGGCGCCCGGCGCGATGCGCGCGCCGATGCCAACGGCATCCAGCACGCGGATGGTGGCGGCATCGATGGTGGGCATCATCGCCGGCTGCACACAGCCGGCCAGCATCAGCACCTGACGCGCATGATGCCCCACCTGCGGCAACGGCCCCGCGTCGCGGCGTTCCGGCACCTTGCGCCTGAGCGCCTGCGGCAGCAGTCCGCGCAGGCTCTGGCCCAGCCGCATGGCGGGCGCGAACATCGGCGACAGCATCGCCTTGCGCAGCAAGGTGCGCCGGGTTCTATCGCCCCATGACCGCTCCACGCGCTCGTCGACGATCTTGCGGCCGATATCGACAAGATGACCGTATTCGACCCCCGACGGGCAGGTGGTCTCGCAGTTGCGGCAGGTCAGGCAGCGGTCCAGATGCTGCTGCGTGGATTGCGTGGGCTCCTTGCCTTCAAGGACCTGCTTGATGAGATAGATGCGGCCGCGCGGGCTGTCCAGCTCGTCGCCCAGCACCTGGTAGGTCGGACAGGTTGCCGTGCAGAATCCGCAATGCACGCAGCGGCGCAGGATCGCGTCCGCCTCGTTGCCCAGATCGGTGCCGCTCGCCCAGGATGCCAGATTGGTTTGCATGATGTCCTACAGCTCCAGGACCAGGCGGCCGGGGTTGAACAGGCCGGCGGGATCAAGTTCCTGCTTCA
>JAEYVD010000040.1 GCA_023432075.1 Pseudomonadota bacterium
GCCGTACGTATATTGCGGCGAAGCGACTGGGCGGAAGAAGTCCTCCAGGACAGCTTCATCAATATCTGGCGCAATGCCGCCCGCTATTCCTCGGAGCAGAGCCAAGTCATGACCTGGATGACGCGCATCGTGCGCAATCGCTGCATCGACCTGCTACGCAGGCCGGACCTGGAGCGCCCCGACGCCGACGGCGCGTTGACGCAGGCCTGGGCCGATGACGCGCCCGGCCCGTTTGAGCGGCTGCAACGCGACCAGGACGGTCAGCGCCTGGCCGACTGCTTGAAACAGCTCGAGGGGCAGCAACGCACCGCCATCGCGCTGTCCTTTTTCGACGACCTCAGCCACAGCGAGATCGCCCGGCGCCTCCAGGCGCCGCTGGGCACGATCAAAAGCTGGGTGCGGCGCGGCATGGACCGGCTCAAAAGGTGCCTGTCATGAACTACAGCAATCCTCAACTGCGCGAGCGGCTTGCCGCCGACTACGTGGCCGGCGCCATGCGCGGTGGCGCGCGCCGCCGTTTCGAGGGCCTGATGGCCGCCGACGCCAACCTGCGCCGCCAGGTGCGCGACTGGGAAAACGACATCTATCCGCTGTTGTGGTCGCTGCCGCCGCGGGTTCCCCCGCGCCGCGTGTGGCGCGCCATCGAAGCGCGCCTGAAGCCCGGCGGCGGCCGCGGCTGGCAGGGCCTGGCCTTCTGGCGCGTGCTCAGCGGCGCGCTGGCGGCCATGCTGGTTGCCGGCGTGGTGGTCTACCCGATGCAGGTCGACCGCGCCGCGCGCACCCAATTGATGGCGGTGCTGCAAAGCCCCGAGGCGCAGGCCATGCTGGTGGTGCGGGCCGACGAGCGCGGCGGCCTGCATGTGCATGCCCTGCAGGATCTGGCCTCGCGCGCCGACGGCAAGGCGCTGGAGCTCTGGGTGATTCCGCCGGGACAGGCGCCGATTTCCGTCGGGGTGGTGGCGCCCGATGGCCAGACGGCGCTGCCGCGCGCCCAAGGGCTGGAAGGGGTGCAGACCCTGGCCATCACCTTGGAGCCGCCGGGCGGCTCGCCGTCGGGCAAGCCCACCGGGCCGGTCATCATGAAGGGCGACGTGCTCAAGATCTGATCGCTGCATCCAAACCGGGCCTGCCCGCGTATAGAGGGGTGTTCCATTGCGGAGTGCCCCATGTCTTCCTGGATCGCTGCTGGCCCGCGTGGCCTGCTTGCCATCGTGGCCGTGGCCGCGCTGGCCCTGGGCCTGCTGGCCGCCTGTTCGCCATTGACGCTGCTCAACGGTGCGGTGCCCGAGGACGGCAGCAACGTCACGGCGGGGCTGGCTTACGGCACGTTGCCGCGTCAGCATCTGGACGTCTACCGGCCGACGGACGCCACGGGGGCGCCCGTGGTGGTTTTTTTCTACGGCGGCGGCTGGCGCAGCGGGGAACGCGCCGACTACCGGTTCGTGGGCGACGCGCTTGCGGCGCGCGGCATGGTGGCGGTTGTCGCCGACTACCGTCTATATCCCGAAGCCGGCTTTCCGGCTTTTTTGCGCGACGCCGCGCTGGCGGTGGCGTGGACACAGCGCCATATCCGCGACTACGGCGGCGACCCGGCGCGTGTCTTCGTCGCCGGCCACAGCGCCGGCGGGTACATCGCGGCCATGCTGGCGCTGGATCAGCGTTGGCTCGCCGGCGCCGGCACCAGCCCGGCGTCGCTGGCCGGCTGGATCGGGCTGGCCGGCCCCTATGACTTCCTGCCCATCGAGGCGCGCAGCGTGCGGCCGGTGTTCGGCTATCCGGACACGCCGGCCGACTCCCAACCCATCCATCACGTCAGCCGCGACGCGCCGCCGGGCCTGCTGCTGACGGGGGCTGCCGACACCACGGTCGACCCGCACCGCAACAGCGTCGGTCTGGCGGACGCCTTGCAGGAGGCGGGGGCGTGCGCGCAGCTGGTGCAGTACCCCGACCTGGGGCACAAGCTGCTGGTGGGCGCGCTGTCGCGGCCGCTGCGCTGGCGTGCGCCCGTGCTCGACGACGTCAGCGCGTTCGTCAGCCGTCCGTGCCCATCCCCCGAAGGAGAGTGACCCAGCGATCGCTGGCGACGGCAATGCCGCTGGTCGCGAGTTGCGAATAAGGGTTTTCACTTATGCATCCGATGCCGCGCCGCGCCCGTATATCCCGACACGTTTCCCACAGGACAGCATGATGCGCTCCATTCTTACCGGCTGGACCGCCTCGATACGACGCTGGGTTGACACGCAGGCGCAGGATGCGCCGGGCGGCGACCCCGATCGCATCGACTGGACCCGCGCCTTGCCTTTCGCCTTGTTGCACGCCGGCTGCCTGGGCGTGCTATGGACCGGCGTGTCCCCGGCCGCGCTGGCGCTGGCGGCGGCGTTGTACGCCGTGCGCATGTTCGCCCTGACCGGCTTCTACCACCGCTACTTCTCGCATCGCACGTTCCGTACCTCGCGCGGCATGCAATTGGTCTTCGCCGTGCTGGGGGCGTCGTGCGCGCAGCGCGGACCGCTGTGGTGGGCGGCCCATCATCGTCATCACCATCGTCATGCCGACGATGCGCAGGACCTGCATTCGCCGCGCCGCCATGGCTTCTGGTGGAGCCACATGGGCTGGTTCCTGACCCGCCGCGCCTTCGCCACCGACATGGCGCGGGTGCCCGACCTGCGCGGCTACCCTGAACTGCGCTGGCTCGACCGCTTCGACGCGGCGGTGCCGCTGGCGCTGGCGTTGGGGTGCTACGGGCTGGGCGCGCTGCTGGCGCGCGTGGCGCCGGGCCTGGGCACCGACGGGCCGCAGATGCTGGTGTGGGGCTTTTTCATTTCCACCGTGGCGCTGTTTCACGCCACCGTCACCATCAATTCGCTGGCGCACCGCTACGGCAGGCGGCGCTACGACACCGCCGACGACAGCCGCAACAACGCCTGGCTTGCGCTGCTGACGTTCGGCGAGGGTTGGCACAACAACCATCACTTTTATCCGGGCTCGGCACGCCAGGGCTTTCGCGCCCGCGAGATCGACATCACCTGGTACGGCCTGCGCCTGCTGGCCGCCGCCGGCCTCATCTGGGACTTGAAGGGCGTACCGGCCTGGGCGCTGGCCGCCGCCAAGGAGTGAACATGCGCATCGCCATCATCGGTTCGGGCATCTCGGGGCTGGTCTGCGCCTGGAAGCTGGGCCGCGATCACGAGGTCACGCTGTACGAGGCCAACGACTACCTGGGCGGGCACACGCATACGCACACGGTCGAACAGGACGGGCAGCGGTACGCGGTCGATAGCGGGTTCATCGTCCATAACCCGCTCAATTACCCGCATTTCACGGCGTTGCTGTCGGAACTGGGCGTGGCGTCGCAGCCCACCACCATGAGCTTTTCGGTGCACAAGGAGGCCAATGACCTGGCCTACAACGCCACCTCGCTGGACACGCTGTTCTGCCAGCGGCGCAACCTGGTATCCCCGCGTTTCTTGGGCATGGTGCGCGACCTGATGCGCTTTTACCGGGAGTCGCCCGCGCTGTTGCGCGCGCCGCAGCCCGGTCCCACGCTGGGCGAATACCTGGCGCAGCACCGCTATGGCGAGGCCTTTCGCACCGATCACCTGATTCCGATGGCGTCGGCGCTGTGGTCGTCGCCGGCCTCGCGCATCCTGGAATTCCCAGCGCGCTACCTGGTGCGGTTCATGGCCAACCACCAGATGCTGCGCATCAGCGGCCGTCCGCAATGGCGCGTGGTGCAGGGCGGGTCGCGCCGTTACATCGACGCCATGCGCGAGCGGTGGACGGTGCGCGAGCGGCTGAACTGCGCCGTGCGCGCTGTCAGGCGTCTGCCGGGCGGCGTGCAGGTGGCAACGCGCGAGGGCCTGGAACATCACGACGAAGTGATCTTCGCCTGCCACAGCAACCAGGCGTTGTCGCTGCTGGCCGACCCGACGCCGCAGGAACGCGAGGTACTGGGCGCCATCACCTACCAGGACAACGACGTGGTGCTGCACACCGACGCGCGCCTCTTGCCGCGCCAGCGCAAGGCGTGGGCCGCCTGGAACGCTTACGTGCCGGCCGACCCCGAGGCGCCTTGTTCGGTCAGCTACTGCATGAACCTGCTGCAGGGCATCACGTCGCCCCGGCCCTTCATCGTGACGCTGAACCGCAGCGATGCGATCGATCCCGCGTCGGTGCTGGCGCGCATGCGTTATCACCACCCTGTGTACACCCACGAATCGGTGGCCGCGCAGGCGCGCCGAGCCGAGATCTCGGGACAGCGGCGCAGCTGGTATGCGGGCGCCTACTGGGGCTGGGGCTTTCACGAAGACGGCGTGGCGAGCGCGCTGGACGTGGTGCGCGGCATCCAGGAACAGTCAGGGGTCTGGGCGCGGGAGGCGGCATGAATCTGCAAAGCGCCGTGTACGAAGGCCGGGTGACCCACCGGCGCCACCTCCCGCATGCGCACGGCTTCGGCTATCGCATGGCGCAGCTTTATCTGGATCTGGACGAGATCGACCAGGTGTTCCAGGACCGCTGGCTGTGGTCGGTGGAACGGCCCAACCTGGCGCAGTGGCGCCGGGCCGACTATCTTGACGCTGCCGAGGGCCTGCCGCTGGCGCAGGCGGTGCGGCAGCGCCTGCGCGCGCAGTTGGGCGACGTGCCGGCCGGGCCCATCCGCCTGCTCGCGCACCCGCGCTACGCCGGCTATGTCTTCAACCCGGTGAGCTTTTACTACTGCTTTGAAGCCGACGGCCGCACGCTGGCGGCGATCGTGGCGGAGATCACCAATACCCCCTGGAAGCAGCGCCACTGCGTGGTGCTGCCGGTGACCGCCGCCGAACGCGAGGGCGGGGCGCTGGCCTGGCGCTTTGACAAGCGCTTTCACGTGTCGCCCTTCATGCCCATGGACTGCGCCTATGACTGGCGCTTCAACCTGCCCGCCGACGACCTGCGTGTGCATATGCAGGTCAGCCGGGAAGGCGTGGCGCAGTTCGACGCGCACCTGAGCCTGCAGCGCCGCGCGTTGGACGGCGCGGCGCTGGCGCGCGTGCTGTGGCGCTATCCGCTGATGACGCTGCAAGTCGTCGGCGCGATCCATTGGCAGGCGCTGCGCCTGTGGCTCAAGCGCAATCCCGTCTACGACCATCCCCGCACGCCCAACGGAGAACCGCAATGAAACCCATGACGTCCTCGGAACATGCCTCGATCGCGGCCAGCCGCCCCGCCACGGCGCTCGACCGCCTGTTGCGCCAGCGCCTGCTCGCCAGCCTGGCGGCGCTGGACCACGGCCAACTGCTGATCGAGGACAGCCTGGGCAGCGCCACGCTGGGCCGCGGCGGGCCGGTGGTGCGCCTGACCGTCCGCGACCTGGGGTTCTACCGGCTGGTGGCCGCACAAGGCAGCGTGGGCGCGGGCGAGGCCTACGGCGACGGCCTGTGGTACTGCGACGACCTGGTCGGGCTGGTGCGGCTGCTGGTGCGCAACCGCGACACGCTGGACGCCATGGAGTCGGGGCTGGCGCGGCTTGCCGGCTGGGCGCTGCGGCGCTGGCATGCGCGCAATGCCAACACCCGCGAGGGCAGCCGCCGCAACATCGCCGCACATTACGACCTGGGCAATCCGTTTTTCTCGCTGTTTCTTTCCGGCGACCTGATGTATTCGTCGGCACTGTGGGCCGACGGCGACGACACGCTGGAGGCGGCGTCCCATCGCAAGCTGGACGCGATCTGCCGCAAGCTGGCGTTGCAGCCCTCGGACCGCGTGGTCGAGATTGGCAGCGGCTGGGGCGGCCTGGCCATCCACGCCGCGCGCCACTATGGCTGCCACGTCACCACTGCCACGCTGTCGCGCGAGCAGCATGATCTGGCGGTCGAGCGGGTGCGGGCCGCCGGCCTGCAGGACCGCGTCAGCGTCGTGCTGCGGGACTATCGCGACCTGCAGGGCCAGTACGACAAGGTGGTGTCGGTGGAAATGATCGAGGCGGTGGGCGCGAATTTCCTGGAAGGGTATTTCGCCAAGGTCGCCAGCCTGCTCAGTCCGCATGGCCGCGCGCTGATCCAGGCCATCACCATCGAAGACCATCGCTACGAGCAGGCGCTGGCCTCGGTGGATTTCATCAAGCGCCACATCTTTCCGGGCAGCTTCATTCCGTCCATCGAGGCGATGCTGCGCGCCAAGACCCGCGCCTGCGACCTGGCGCTGGTGCACCTGGAGGACTTCGGCCTGTCGTACGCGCGCACGCTGCAAGCCTGGCGCGAGCGCTTCCTGGCGCGGCAGCCAGAGGTGCGGGCGCAAGGTTTCGATGCGCGCTTTTGCCGCTTGTGGGAGTTTTACCTGGCGTACTGCGAAGGCGGCTTTCGCGAGCGCTCCATCGGCGTCGCGCACCTGCTGCTGACGCATCCGCAGGCGCGCCCCGACGGCGAGCGCTGGGTGGGAGGGGAGGCGTGATGCGCTTCTGGGCCAACCTGATCGGCTACCAGCTCGTGTGGTTCAGCGCGGTAATCGGCGCGGGCCGCGGGTTGGCCTGGCCGGGCGTGGCCGCGGCCATTGTGTTCATCGCGGCGCAACTGGCGGTGTCGGCGACGGCGCGTGCCGACCTGCGGCTGGTGGCAGCCGCCGTGCTGTGCGGCCTGATGCTGGAGGGCACGCTGTCCGCGTTCGGATGGGCTCGGTACGCGGCCGATGCCTGGCCCGCGCCGCTGTGGATCCTGGCGTTGTGGGCCGCCTTCGCGCTGACGCTGAACCACTCGCTCGTCTACCTGCGGTCCCGGCCGTGGCTGGCCTGCGTGTTCGGCGCGGTGGGCGCGCCGCTGGCCTATTGGGGGGCGGCCCGTGGCTGGCAATCGGTGCAATTCGAACCGCCCGCCTGGCGCGCCACCGCCGCGCTGGCGGCGGGCTGGGCGCTGGCACTGCCGGCGTTGACGGCGGGCGCGCGGCGCTGGACCCGGGAGGCATCATGACGATCTGGCAGCAATGGTGCGTCATCGCGGTCGTCATGGTCGCCGCCATGGCGCTGGCGTGGGGCTGGCAGCGGCGCCATGCCAATGCGGGCATCGTGGACGTGGTGTGGGCATTGGGCATGGGCGGAGCGGCCTGGCTGATCGCGGCCACCGGCGCGGGCAGCGGTGCCGCGAGGCTGGCCCTGGCCGTGATGGCGGGTGTTTGGTCGCTGCGGCTGGCGTGGCACCTGTGGCGCCGCGTGCGCGAAGGCGAAGACGGCCGATACCGCGCGCTGCGCGAACACTGGGACGGCCATCAGGGCAAGTTCTTTGGCCTCTTCATGTTCCAGGCCGGGCTGGTGATGCTGTTCTGCCTGCCGTTCCTGGCGGTGGGCGCCAGTCCCGCGCAGGGCTGGCCCGTGGCGCTGGCGCTGCTGATCTGGCTAGCCGCGCTGTCGGGCGAGGTGATCGCCGACCGCCAGCTCGACCGCTTTCGCGACAACCCCGCGAATCGCGGCAACACTTGCCGGCGGGGCCTGTGGCGTTATTCGCGGCATCCGAACTACTTCTTCGAGTGGTGCCATTGGTTCGGCTACGTCGCCCTGGCGTGGGGGTCGCCGCTGGCGTGGCTGGCCTGGCTGGGGCCGGTGCTGATGTTTGTGTTCCTGCGCTGGATCAGCGGGATTCCGTTTACCGAGCAACAGGCGCTGCGCACGCGCGGCGACGACTATCGCGACTATCAACGCCGCACGCCGGCGTTCTTTCCCTGGTTTCCGAAACGCTGACGAGGCATGCCATGACGACCGCCATCCTGAACGACTCTCCCTTGGCCTCCGACCGTCCCGCGCCCGGCCTGCTTGGCCTGGCCGAGCGCGGCCTGCTGCCCGACGCGCTCCTGCGCCTGGGCATGCGGCGCCTGTGCGCCCAGCGCCTGGCGCAAGAATACGCGGGCGGCATCGAGGCCTGGACCGAACGCGACCGCCAGCTGATCGCCAGCCTGCGCGCCAGCGCCGTGGCCATCCATACCGACGCCGCCAACGCGCAGCACTATGAGTTGCCCACTGCGTTTTTCCAGCTGTGCCTGGGCGCGCGCATGAAGTATTCGAGTTGATATTACCCGACCGGCGCCGAAACGCTGGACCAGGCCGAAGACGCGATGCTGCGCCTGTATGGCGAGCGCGCCGGGCTGGCCGACGGCCAGGACATCCTGGAGCTGGGCTGCGGCTGGGGCTCGTTGACGCTGTGGATGGCCGAACAGTATCCCAACGCGCGCATCACCGCGGTGTCCAATTCGGCCACGCAACGCCAGCATATCGAGGCGCAATGCCGCGCGCGCGGCTGGACGCACGTGCGCGTGGTGACCTGCGACGTCAATGTCCTGGCACTGCCCGGCGCCGCCTTCGACCGGTGCGTCTCGGTGGAAATGTTCGAGCACATGCGCAACTACCAGGA
>JAEYVD010000468.1 GCA_023432075.1 Pseudomonadota bacterium
CGCAGACCTTTGAAACCCTGCAGGCCGTCGAGGCGCGCGCCGCCTGGAACGCGCTGGAACTGGCGTGGCTGGAACCGGCGCCCCCGCGCTTTGGCGCGCGCACGCTGTGCCTGGCCGGCGCGGCCACGCGCCTGAAGGCCGGCGACGCCGTGCTCGTCGTCGGCGACGAGCGCGCGCGCGATCCGGGCAACGAGAATTGGGACTTCCGCCGCCTGACACAGGTCCGCGAATACGTGCCCGGTCCCGGTGAAGACGGCGCGCCCGCCTATACGCTGATCTCGCTGGAGCGGGGCCTGGGCAGCGCCGCGCCGCACGTGCAGCCCGCGGGGCGCAACCCGCGCTGCTTCGCGCTGCGCGCGCAGGCCCGCCTGTTCGGCTACAACGCGCCCGATTGGCGCGCCATGCCCGCCACGCTGCGCGCGGCTTACCTGGGCATGCCCGACGACGCCAAGCCGTCATTCAGCCAGTTCCCGCAGTGGCCGGGCTATACGCTGGCCGAGGTGTCCGATCCGCCCGGCGCCAGCGGCCCCGGCGCCGGGCTGTACGGCGAGTATTACCGTGGCCGCACCTTCAGCCAGCGCGTGATGACCCGCACCGATCCGCAACTGGATTTTCATTGGGCCGCGGGCGGCCCCGGCGACGGCGTGCCCGCGGACAACTTCTGCGTGCGCTGGACGGGCTGGGTGCGCGCCCCGGACAGCGGCAGCTACACCTTTCACGTCACGGCCGACGATGGCGTGCGGCTGTGGGTGGACGGCAACCTGCTCATCGACCAGTGGCGCGAACAATCTCCCACCGAATACAGCGCCAGCGCGCGGCTCGCGGCGGGGCGCAAGCACGACATCCGCATCGAATACTACGAGGCGGGCGGCGACGCCACGTTTGTGCTGGCGTGGTCCGGACCGGGCCTGGCGCGCCAGACGATTCCCGCGGCCAGCCTGTACCCGGGCGACGTGCACGGCGTGCACCTGGACGCCTCTTATCCCAAATGGGTGGCCGGCGGCTGGACCGTGCTGTCGATGCCGGGCTATGAAGAGCTGTACCGCATTGCCGACGCGGGCCCCGACGCGCGCACGGGCTTTGCGCTGGCGGGACCGACCACGCGCCTCACGCTGCGGGGCGAGCGCGTGCGCGAGCAGTTCAACGACGCCCTGCGCGAGACCACGGCCTACGGCGAATCCGACCCGCTGGACTGGGGCGTGCGTCCGGCCTCGGGGCTGACGCAAGGCCACACGCTGGTGCTGGCGTCGTATGAGCCCGACCTGCCGCAAGACCGCATGCTGGCGGTGTCGGGCCTGATCCTGACCGAGACCGATGCCGCCAACGTTGCGCCGCGCGAGCGGCTGCTGCGCGGCGACGCCGTGGCCAACGTGCGCGTGGCGCGCGACCGCGCAAGCGCCGACCTGGAATTCGAGGATGGCGCGCGCGCCACCGTCACGCTGGCCGACGCCAGCGACATCGTGCGCATCCAACGCAACGACAGCGCTGGCGGCCGCACGACGCTCGTGCTGGACGCCGACCTGGCGCACGCCTATCTGCCCGCCACGGTGCGCATCAACGCCAACGTCGCGCCCGCCAGCCACGGCGACAGCCGCCAGATGCGCATCCAGCCGGAGGTGCTGGGCAGCGGCGCCGGCAACCGCGCCTTCCAGCGCTTCACGCTGCAGCAAAAGCCGTTGACGTTCGTGCCCGCGCCCACCGCCAGCGGCGCGGCGAGCAGCCTGGAGGTCCGCGTGGACGGCCTGCTGTGGGACGAGGCGCCGCGCATCACCGCGCTGGCGCCGGACGACCGCGCGTATCTGCTGCGGGTGGACGACAGCGGCGGGGCCACCGTGCAGTTCGGCGACGGCCTGCATGGCGCGCGTCTGCCGTCCGGATCGGGCAACGTCCAGGCGCGTTATCGCGTGGGCCTGGGCCGCGAAGGCAATGTCGCGCGCGGCCAGCTGAGCGTGCTGCTCACGCGCGCGCCCGGCGTCAAGGCGGTCGTCAATCCCGCGCCCGCGACCGGCGGCGTGGACCCCGAAGCGGGCGACGCCGCCCGCCGCAATGCGCCGCTGCGGGTGCGCACGCTGGACCGCATCGTGTCGCTGCGCGACTTCGAGGATTTCGCGGCCGCCTTTACCGGCATCGGCAAGGCGCAGGCGGTATGGCAGTGGGACGGCGAGCAACGGCTCGTGCACCTGACCGTCGCGGGCGAAGATGGCGCCGCGCTGGACCCCGCCGGCGCGTTGTATCGCAACCTGCTCGCGGCCATCGACGCCGCGCGCCCGCCCTACCAGCCGCTGAAGGTGGCGCCGTGCCGTTACCTGGACTTCGGCCTGCGGGCGGGCCTGGGCATCGATGCGCGCTTTGAAGCGGCGAAGGTCGTGGCGGCCGCCCGCGCGCGCGTCCTGGACGCCTTCGGCTTTGCCGCGCGGGCGTTCGGCCAGCCCGTGCACGGCGCCGAGGTGCTTGCCGTGCTGCAGGACGTGCCGGGCGTGGCGTGGGTGGATCTGGACGCGCTGGTGCTCAACGCCGGCCTGGACGGCGCGGGCGCGCGGCGCAGCAACGGTCCCGACGCCCTGCTACCGGCGCGCACGGCGCGTTGGCACCAGGGCACCCTGCAGCCTGCCGAGCTGCTGCGCCCGGACCCCGCCGCCATCGACTTGTCGGAGCGCACATGAACACCCGCCTGGATGCCGATGCCCTGATGGCCCTCTTGCCGGCGTTCCACCGCGAACGCGACGCCGCCGCCGGCGGACCGCTGCGCGCGCTGCTGGACGTGCTGGCGCGCCAGGGTGCGCTGGTGGACGCCGACGTGGACCGGCTCTACGACAACTGGTTCATCGAAACCTGCGAGGACTGGGTGGTGCCTTATCTGGGGGACCTGCTCGGCGTGCGCGCGCTGTATCCCGTAGGCGCCGCCTTTTCGCCCCGGGCGCTGGTGGCCAACACGCTGCGGCTGCGCCGCCGCAAGGGCACGGCGCTGGTGCTGGAAGAATTGGCGGCGGATGCCACCGGCTGGCCAAGCCGCGTGTCCGAGTGCTTCGAGCGCGTGGCTACCACCCAGCATGTCAATCACCCGCGCGCGCACGCGCTGCGCACGCCCGACCTGCGCGATTCGCGCGCCATGGAACGTGTCGACGGCCCCTTCGGCGCCGAGCTGCACACCGCGCACGTGCGCGCGCTGCCGGCCGGACGCTACAACCTGCCCAACGTCGCGCTCTACCTGTGGCGGCTGCAGTCGTACACCGTGCAGCGCGGCGATGCGGCGCGCGCCACGACGCACGACGGCTTCTACACCATCGACCCGCTGGGCCGCGACCAGCCCCTTTTCAACCGGCCGCGCACCGAGACCGACATCGACCACCTGGCCGAGCCGATCAACGTGCCTGAACCGCTGTCCTGGCGCGATCTGCATGCCGAACTGCAAGCGCGCCGCCAGGCGCTGACCGATGGCGACGCGCCCCCGCAAGGCTGGTTTGCCGACGGCGGCGCCGGCCCCGTCGTGCAGGTGTGGGTGGACGGCCAGCCGGTTCCCGCCGAGCATCTGGTGATCTGCAATCTTGCGCCCATCCCCGGCGTCACCCCGGAGGAATGGCGGCGGCCCGACGCCACGCTGCTGTTCAAGGCGCGCAAGCCCGGACGGCCGGACCGCAGCTTTCCCGGCCCGGGCGGCGTGCTGGTGGGACTGGATCCGCGCCGCGGGCGGCTGGCGCTGCCGCCGGGCGTCACCGCGCAATCGGTGCAGGTGCGCTATGCCTACGGCTTTCCCGGCGACATCGGCGCGGGCCCTTACGCCCGTGTCACGACTGACGGCGATGACGGAGGTAATGACCCGGACGAGGCGGTCGAAGACGCCTTCGATGCCCTATTGCGCGTGCCCTCGGCGGCCACGCCCACGCTGGCGGCGGCGCTGGCCGCGGTGCAGGCGGGCCAGCGGGCGCGCATCGTGATCGACCACGATGGCGCCGAGGCCATCGCGCCCGATCTGGTGCTGCCCGACACACGGTTGTCGATCGAGGCCGCGCCGCTGCGCCGTCCCGTGCTGCAAGGCGATTGGCGTGTGCGCGGCAACGGCAGCACCCGCATCCGGCTCGACGGGCTGCTTCTGGATGGCCGCCTGCGGCTGGAGGGCGCGCTGAGCGCCGTTGCGCTGCGCCACTGCACGCTGGTCCCGGCGCGCGGCGGCGTGCGCCACACGGGCGCCGCGCCCGAACTGGAACTGCGCCTGACGCGCTGCGTCTGCGGGCCGGTGCGCAGCGCGTCGCCGCTTGCGTCGGTGGAGATCGGCGCAAGCTTCATCGATGCGCAAGGCAGCGCCGCCGCCGCGGTCGATGTGGACGACAGCGCCCTGCGCATCCTGGCCAGCACCCTGTTCGGGCGCGTGGCCGCCGGACGGCTGGACGCGTCCAACACGCTGTTCGGCGGCACGCTTGCCATCAACCGCCGGCAAGAGGGCTGCGTGCGCTATTGCCACGTGCCCATGCCGTCCGTCACGCCGCGCCGCTACCGTTGCCAGCCCGATCTGGCCATGCAAGACCTGACCGGCGCGGCCGCCAAGCGCGCGGCGGCGCGTGTCGCCCCGTCGTTCACCGCCACCACGTTCGGCTCACCGTCGTATGGCCAACTGGCCCGCAGTTGCGCGGCCGAGATCCGCGAGGGCGCGGACAACGGCGCCGAGATGGGCGCCTGGAATT
>JAEYVD010000585.1 GCA_023432075.1 Pseudomonadota bacterium
CTGCGCAGCTTGAACGACCGCAAACGGCTGCCGTCGCTGACCGGGCTGGTGCTGGCCGGCCATTCCGCCGGCGCGCAACTGGTGCACCGGTACGCGGTGCTGAACAACCTGGATGGCGCACTGCGCCGCGATGGCCTCACCCTGCGCTACGTGATTGCCAATCCCTCGTCCTACCTGTACCTGACCAACGAACGCCCCCGCGCCGACGGCAAGGGCTACGCGCCGTATGAGCGCGGCATCTGCCCGACCTACAACCAGTACAAGTACGGCACCGACAAGCTGCCCGCCTACGCCCGCGAGACCGACGACGCCACGCTCTTCGTGCGCTACGCCGCGCGCGATGTGGTCTACCTGCTGGGCGGCGCCGACAACAACCCCGAACACCGCCTGCTGGACAAAGCCTGCGGCGCCGAAGCCCAGGGCGCCACCCGGCTGGCGCGCGGCACAGGCTACGTTCAGTACGAGTACGTGCTGGCCGCGCGTGGCGGCAAGCCCGTCACGCTGCGGCACTCCGCCTTCGAAGTCGGCGGCGTCGGCCACGACGGCAAGCGCATGTTCGGGTCGATCTGCGGCGTGCGGGCGCTGCTGGGCAGCGACGCCCAGGCAAGCCGCACCGCCGCCGCCTGCGACATCATCAAGCCTCGCGCCAGATAATCGCTCCCCGCCCCTAGGGAAATTCCGCAGCCTGCCGGCTTGACAGACGTTCGCGCCAGACCTAAAACTTAACCTTATGGTTAAGTTAAATGATGACGCCCTCGATGCCATCTTTTCCGCGCTGGCCGATGGCACGCGGCGCCGGGTGCTGGCCGACCTGGAAAATGGCACGGCCTCGGTCAGCACGCTGGCCCAGCCGCATGCCATGTCCCTGCCCGCTTTCATGAAACACCTGCGGGTACTGGAAGACGCAGGACTCATCGCGCGCGCCAAGGATGGCCGGGTCGTGAGCTGCACGCTGTCTCCCGAACCTCTGGGCGCCGCCGCCGGCTGGCTGGCGCGCTACGAAAAGTTCTGGACGGGGCAATTGGATTGGCTGGCGCGATACCTGTATCACGAAGAGGAAATCCATCCATGGAAAACCGGCTCTCCCCCATCGAGTTGCGGCTCCAGCGACGCTTCGACGCCCCCGTCGAACGCGTCTGGCGCGCCTGGACCGACCCGCAAGCGCTGATGAGCTGGTTCGGCCCGGCAGGCACGCAGCGCGTGCTGCTGGCCGAGACCGACGTACGGGCGGGCGGCGCCTATCAAGTGGGCTTCGTCACCGCCGACGGCGCCGAACACTACGCCAGCGGCCGCTATCAGGAAGTCCTGCCGCATCGCCGGCTGGTGTTCACCTGGGCGTGGAGCGACACGCCGCAGGAAATCTCGTTGATCACCCTGGAATTCACGGCGGCAGACGCCGGCACCCACCTTGCCTTCCTGCAAACGCCCTTCGTCGACGAAGCCACGCGCGACAGCCACGAAGACGGCTGGTCGGGCGCCCTGGACCGGCTGGCCCATCACCTGGCCGGCGCGGCCTGACGCTGAACCCGAGCCCGGGCCAACGCGCCCAGCACAAAGAGGAGACGCAAGATGCAAACCGATCATCCCGTCGTATCCCGTCAACAATGGCACATTGCGCGCGAGGCGCTCTTGCGGCGCGAAAAGGAACTGACCCGCGCCACCGACGCTCTGGCGCGCGACCGCATGGCGTTGCCATGGGTGCAGGTCGACAAGTCCTACACATTCGAAGGCGCGCAGGGGCCGCAGCGCCTGCAGGACCTCTTTCACGGCAAGCGCCAGCTCATCGTCTATCACTTCATGTTCGGTCCGGATTGGGAGGAAGGCTGCGTGGGTTGCTCGTTCCTGGCCGACCACCTGGACAGCGCAATCATGCACTTGCGGCACCACGATGTCTGCGTCGTAGCCGTCTCTCGCGCGCCGCATGACCGGCTCGCCGCCTTCAAGGCGCGCATGAGCTGGGACTTTGACTGGTATTCGTCCGCGGGCGCCGACTTCAATTTCGACTTTGGGGCGTCCGTGCCGCTGGCGGACGGCGCGGTCGAGGAACGGTCCGGCGCCAGCGCCTTCTTTCGCGACCCCGACGGCGAGATCTTCCACACCTACTCGGCCTTCGAACGCGGCGTGGAACGGCTGGCGGGCGCCTACAACTACCTGGACATCGCGCCGCTGGGCCGCAATGAACAGGGGCCGCATTTCAACCTGGGCGACTGGGTGCGCCACCATGACCGGTACGGCGATGCCGCGCGCCCGGCCTGCCACGGCCAGCGCTAAGCGGCCGTTGGCCGCCGGCATGGCTGGCTTGTGGCTGGCCTGCATGGCAGGCATGGGCATCGGCCTGGTGGTGGACACGTGGCGCACGCCCGCCGCCCTGCTTGCCAGCGAATGCGGTGCGCCGGGCACACTGGCGCAACTGGCCTGGCGGCATGCGGCGCTGATGCCCGCCAGCCTGGCCGCGATGACACTGGCGGCGCTGCTGCCCTGGCCACGGCCTGCGCCGCTTGCCGAACGCCTGTTCTGCCTGGCGCTCATGGTCTGCGGAATGGTCCTGGGCGCGCGCCTGGGCGTTCAGACGGCGCAGACGCTGCAGATGGGGCCCTTCGCGGGGATGGTGGTGGGCATGACCGCCGGCATGGCCGCCGCCCTGTTGCCGGTGGCCGCGCTCAGCGCCTGGCGCCGGTAAGCGGTCGGACGGCGGGCGGCTGCGCCTCGATTGGCGCCGCGCCGGGCGCCTGGATCTCCAACGCGGACGTCGCCTGCGCCACGCACGGCAGGATCCAGCCCTCTTCCTTTTCGTCCCGCGACAGGCCGGGCCATTCGATGCCATACACGACGGTTCCCTCGACCAGCAGGCATATGCAGGCACGGCACGTGCCATTGCGGCACGAACTGGGCAGCTTGATGCCCGCCGCCTGCGCCGCAAGCAACACGGACGTGCCGGCGGGCGCCTCAAAACGCAGGCCTGCCGGCTGGACAAGAACGGGGTACGAGGACATGAGCGTTGAGACGGCGGCCGCCGTTCAGGCGGCGTTGTCCTGCCAGTCCAGCTTCCAGGCGCCGGACAGCACGTTCTGCATCCACAGCACGCAGGTCAGGGTCTTGGCGTCGGTGACCTCGCCCTGGCTGCAGGCG
>JAEYVD010000021.1 GCA_023432075.1 Pseudomonadota bacterium
TTTGCTTATGGAACAGGCGCTTGCAGGCGCCTGGCCGATGCGCCATACGTCCCGTATTTGACGTACCCTTAGCGAATGGGCGCTGTCATAGAACCGTCACTCTTTTGCAGTAAAACTTCACGCTCTCATTTCGTATGGAATCCGGTATGCCCACACGTCCGCCAGGCGAGCCTCTGCTCATGAATCGCGAATTGTCGCTGCTCAAGTTCAACGAACGGGTGCTGGCGATGGCGGAAAATCCCAAGACGCCGCTCCTTGAGCGGCTGCGTTACGTGTGCATCGTCAGTTCCAACCTGGACGAGTTCTTCGAGATCCGGATTTCCAGTCTGAAAGAGCAGCAGCGCCAGTCGCCCAACCTGGTCGGCCCGGACGGCATGACGCCGGACCAGGCATTCGACTGCGTGCAGCAGGCCGTGCACGAATTGGTGGGGCGCCAGTACAACCTGCTCAACGACGACATCCTGCCGGCGATGCACGCCGAAGGCATCGCGCTGCATCACGCATCCGAGTGGAACGCGGAGCAGCAGGAATGGGCGCGCGACGTGTTCCATCGCGACGTGATGCCGCTCCTGACGCCCATCGGGCTGGATCCGGCGCATCCGTTTCCGCGCGTCTACAACAAGAGCCTGAACTTCATCGTGTCGCTGGCGGGCGCCGATGCGTTTGGCCGTCAGGCGTCGATCGCCATCGTCCAGGCGCCTCGGGCCCTGCCGCGCCTGATCAAGATGCCGCAGGAACTGTCGGGGCAGCCCGAAGGCTACATCCTGCTGACCTCGCTGCTGCGCGCCTTCGTGGGCGAGCTGTTTCCGGGGCTGGAGATGCTGGGCTGCTACCAGTGGCGCGTCACGCGCAACAGCGATCTCTTCGTGGACGAGGAAGAAGTCACCAACCTGCGTCATGCGCTGCAAGGCGAGCTGTCGCAACGCAACTTCGGGGCAGCCGTCCGGCTGGAGATCGACAAGCTGACGCCGGTCGAGCTGGAAACGTTCCTGCAGCGCGAGTTCTCGCTCAAGGCGGACGATACCTACCGCGTGCCCGGTCCGGTGAACCTGTCGCGCCTCATGCAGCTGTGCAATTCCGCGGCGCGCCCGGACCTCCTGTTTCCCGACTATCGCGCCCCGGTACCCGCGCCCTTTGACCGGGTCGGCGACAAGCCGGCCGAACTTTTCGAGGCGGTGGCCGAGTGCGACCGCCTGCTGCATCACCCCTACCAGTCGTTCCAGCCCGTCATCGACTTTCTGACCGCCGCCGCGCTGGATCCCGACGTGATGGCCATCAAGCAGACCATCTACCGTACCGGCGAGGACTCCGAGCTGATGAAGATCCTGCTGGCGGCCGCGCGCGCCGGCAAGGAAGTGACGGTGGTCGTGGAGCTGATGGCCCGATTCGACGAACAGACCAACATCAACTGGGCCTCCAAGCTCGAAGAAGTGGGGGCGCATGTCGTGTACGGCGTGGTGGCGCACAAGACGCACGCCAAGATGGCGGTCGTGCTGCGCCGGGAAAAGGGGCGTCTGCGCCGCTACGCCCACCTGGGCACCGGCAACTACCACCCCCGCACGGCGCGGCTGTACACCGATTTCGGGCTGCTGACCGCCGATCCCAAGCTGTGCGAGGACATGGACAAGGTGTTCGCCCAGCTGACCGGCCTGGGGGCGCGGCGGGCATTGAAGTCGCTGATGCAGTCGCCGTTCACCCTGCACGAGGGCATGGTGTCGCTGATCCGCGCCGAGGCGCGTGCCGCCAAGGCGGGCAAGCGGTCGCGCATCATGGCCAAGATGAATTCCCTGCTCGAAGAGCAGATCATCGCCGAGCTCTACAAGGCCAGCCAGGCAGGCGTGAAGATCGACCTGATCGTGCGTGGCGTCTGCGCCCTGCGCGCCGGGGTGCCGGGCTTGTCGGAGAACATCCGCGTGCGTTCCATCGTGGGCCGCTTCCTGGAGCACTCCCGCGTCTTCTATTTCTACGCCGAGGGCGAAGAAACGGTGTACCTGTCGTCGGCCGACTGGATGGACCGCAATTTCTTCCGGCGCGTGGAAATCGCTTTCCCGATCTACGACAAGACGCTCAAGAAGCGCGTCATCGACGAGGCCTTCACCTATGCCCTGCGCGACAACCAGCTCGCCTGGCAGCAGCAGCCCAGCGGCGACTACGCCCGCGTCAAAAGCCGTCGCGAGCCCTTCAACCTGCACCAGTTCCTGATGCAGAAGCTGGGCGTGTAACACCGTCAAGGCGGTAAGCCGTCCCTGATATTGCATCGGTGGACGAGCACCGCGCCATGCCGGTCCCCGAGCTTGAGCATGGCGCCGGCCAGCCCATTTCCGCAGAGGAAATGGGCTTTTTTCATTCAGGGACGGGCTTCCCGAGGCCGCCGCACGTATCCGGCTTCGCCGGTCCGCCACCGGGGATCATGACTGTCATGGTCTTGTCACGTTGGGTCCCTAAGATGCGAGGGTCGCTGAAAGACAGGCAGCTAAAAAGCCTGCCAAGACTCCTTTAACGAGCACAGAAGGAACCCAGATGTTCAAACGTGTCTTCAAGCAAGTTTCCGTGGGCGTCGCGCTGAG
>JAEYVD010000597.1 GCA_023432075.1 Pseudomonadota bacterium
CCGTTCGATCCGCAAGCCCATGAACTGAAGCTGGACGCCTTGGGACTGCGCGGGCAATGGCGTGAAGGCGAGGAGCATCTGGCCGCGGCCGTGCGCGCCTTCGAGGCCGAGGGGCTGGATGGGCGGCCGCTGCGCGAGGCGTGGCGCGATGTGCGCGCCCGGCGGGCAGGCGGCGGCCCGTCATCGGTTCCAGCGTTGAGTCCGGCCCCGGCAGGCGCCGCAGCGCCGATGAAAACGGCCCCGTCGCCGGAAACGTTTGCGGCCCGGATCGCGCCGCAGTCCCTGGCCGACACGGATTTGCCAACGCGTCTGGCCGACGCGCTGCCGCACCGGCGCGGACGGGCATCGATCGCCGTCATGCCGTTCGTGGATAGGTCGGCGCAAGCTGGCGTTCGGGGCGGACTGGCGGACGGGCTGGCCTTTGACGTCATCGCGCGGCTGGCAAAGCTGCGCAGCCTGTTCGTCATCGCGCAGGGCACAGTGTTTGCCCTGGATCAGCGCAGCGTGGGGCCGGAGGAGGCCGGGCGCACGCTCAACGTGGACTACGTGGTCAGCGGCTCGCTGCGGCGACACGGGCAGCGCCTGGCGGTGGACGTGCAGCTCGTCGAATCCCGCACCGCGCGGATCGTTTGGGCGGATGTGCTTGACCATCCGTTCGACGACGCCTTGCTGGCGCTGGACGAGATCGGCAACCGGATCGTGGCGTCGGTCGATATCGAGATCGAGGCCGCCGAGCGCAACCGCGCCATCCTGACGCCGCCCAATTCGCTGGACGCCTGGCAGGCGCATCATCGCGGCCTGTGGCATATGTACCGGTTCAATCGCACCGATAACGAACAGGCCCGCCACTTCTTCGAGATGGCGGTCCGGCTGGATCCGACGTTCTCGCGCGCCTACGCGGGCTTGTCCTTCACGCATTGGCAGACGGCGTTCCAGCGCTGGGGCGAGCAGGAGGCGGCCGTCGATCAGGCATTCGAGACGGCCGGGCAGAGCTTGATCGCCGACGACCGGGATCCGGCGGCGCATTGGGCGATGGGGCGTGCGCTGTGGCTGCGCGGCAGCCAGGACCAGTCGGTGAGCGAGTTGCGGATCGCCGTGGATCTGAGTCCGAACTTCGCGCTGGGGCATTACACGCTCGGCTTCGTCGACTGTCAGATGGGCGACGCCGAAGCGGCCATCGGCGCCTCAGACCATTCGCGTCACCTCAGCCCCTTCGACCCGCTGCTCTTCGGCATGCTGGCTGTGCGTGCGCTGGCGTTGGTGCGGCTGGGCCGGATCGACGAGGCGGCGGGGTGGGCGGTCAAGGCGGCTGCCCGGCCCAACGCGCACGTTCACATCCTGGCAATTGCGGCGTGCTGCCTGGCGCTGGCCGGTAGAACCGACGAGGCGCTGGGGTTTCTGCCGGCGATACACAAGGCGCAGCCGTCGTACCGCGTAGAAGACTTTCTGGCCTCGTTCCGGCTGGAGCCCGAGACGCAGGCTCTTTTCCGCGAGGGCGCGCGGCGGATCGGCATCGGGTAACGCGGATCCCGCGTTCCGAATTCACCACGCCTCAAGAGATTCCGCTTGCTATTTAACTGCCTAGGCAGCTAATATCCCGTTCATTGATTTCAAGCGCGACGCGCCAGACCCATCATGAGCAACGCAACGCCTTCCGTGCTGGACGAACTGTGCACCGGTGAACTGGGTTTCCTGGTGACCTCGGTGCGCAACGGCATTCTGGACGCACTGGACCGCGAACTGGCGCCGCTGCAGATCACGGTTCAGCAATACGTCGTGCTCAATTGCATCGTCAAGGGTTGGGGCCGCACGCTTAGCGACTTCTGCCGCGTGCTGTCGTATGACTCGGGCGCGATGACCCGGCTGCTGGACCGGATCGTGACCAAAGGCTTTATCCGCCGCGTGGAAAACGAGGCCGACCGCCGCAGCTCGCTGATCGAGCTGACCGAGCAGGGCAAGGCGGCGTTTCCGCAGGCGCGCCAGGCCACCGAAATCGCGTTTCGCCAGTTGCTGGATGGATTTTCGGAAGCCGAAGCGCAGGTGCTGCACAAGCTGCTGTCCCGGATTCTGATCAACGCGCGGCCGGCTTAGGTTTTCGGCCGCCGTTTTTTTTACTTATTTACCTGCCTAGGCATATACAGCCTGGGCAAAAGAAAGGTTTGTTCCTCATGCGCGTTCTCATCCCATCTCTGCTTAGCCCGCGGCGCCCCTGGCGCGTTGCGGGTCTTGCCTTGGCCGCGATGGTGCTGGCCAGCTGTGCAAGCACGGGCGGTCTGCACACTCAGTCGACGATGGAGAGCGCGAACGGGCTGGCGGTCAGCGCGTCACTGCAAGGATCGCCCGTTTCGCCTGCCGCGTGGCCGACGCAGGCGTGGTGGGAGGGCTTTGGCGATGCGCAGTTGAACCAGCTTGTGCAGGCTGCGCTGGCCGAACAGCCCAGCCTGCGGGCGGCGGCGGCGCGGGTGCGCCAGGCCGACGCGCTGGCCAGTGTCGCGGGGGCGCCGCTGTCGCCGCAAGGAAATCTGAGCGGCCGCGCGACGCGCCAGCGGTTCAGCGAGCACAGCACCACGCCGCAGCCGCTGGCCGGCGCGTGGGATTGGACGGCGGACCTGCAGGCGGGTGTGGGCTACGAGATCGATTTCTGGGGCAAGAACCGGGCGGCGCTGGACGCGGCGCTGCAACGCGCGCAGGCCGCCGAGGTGGACCAGCATGCCGCCGAGCTGATGCTCACGACCTCGCTGGTCCGCGCGTATCTGAAACTGGACACCGCCTACCAGCTGCGCGATCTGGCCGAAGAGACGCTGCGCCAACGCCAGACCACGCTGGCGCTGACCCAGCGCCGCGTCGACGCGCAACTGGATTCACGCCTGGACATGACGCAGGCCGAAGCCGCGCTGCCCGCCACGCGCGAACGCATCGCCGCGTTGAACGAACAGATTGCGCTGACGCGCAATCAGGTCGCCGCGCTGGTGGGCCGGGGGCCCGACGCGGGCATCCAGGTAGGCCGGCCGGCACTGCGCGGGCATTTCGCCGAGGCGATCCCCACGACGGTGCCGGCTGAACTGATCGGCCGCCGGCCCGACGTGGTGGCGCAGCGCTGGCGCGTCGAAGCGGCTGGCGCCGAGATCAAGGCCGCTCGCGCGCAGTTCTATCCCAACGTCAGCCTGACCGCATTTGCCGGCCTGCAGAGCCTGGGGTTGTCGGACCTGCTAAACGCCGGCAGCCGCGTGTTGGGCATTGGCCCGGCCGTGTCGCTGCCAGTGTTCGATGGCGGCCGGCTGCGCGGCAACCTGGGTGCGCGCCAGGCGGAATACGACGCGGCGGTCGAACAGTACAACGGCACGCTGGTTACGGCGCTGCATGATGTGGTGGACCAGCTGGTGTCCCTGCGGTGGCAGGCCGAACGCTCAGTCCAGCAGCGCGAGGCGCTGCGGTTGACGCAGCAGGCGTATGACATGGCGTCCGCGCGCTACCGGAGCGGCGTGGGCAGCTACCTGCAAGTGCTGTCCGCCGAAGGCCAGGTGCTCCAGCAAAAACAGTTGCTGATCGAACTGTACACGCGCAACCGCACGCTGCATCTGGAACTCATCCGCGCGCTGGGCGGCGGCTATCTTTCCGGCGAATCCGAGACGCCCGCGACGGCCGATTCCGGCGTTGTGACGCAAACCCGGTCGTAAGCCGCCATCCCGGCCGATCATTCCCCTCTCAACGCTTGCAAGCCATGAATACCGAAGCCGCCCCAAATTCTCCATCCCTCTCATCCCGGCCGCGCAAGGCCTTCGCGCGCAAGGCGGCCGCCGGCGGCGCCGTAATTCTGGCAGTCGCCCTGCTGGCCGGCGCGTATGCCGCGCATGCAGACGGCCGTTGGGTGTCGACCGAAGACGCCTACGTCGAAGGCAATGTCGTGCAGGTGACGCCGCAGGTGGGCGGCGTGGTGACCGCGATCCGCGCGGACAACACCGACAGGGTCGAACCAGGGGCGGTGCTGATCGAGCTGAACGGGGTGGACGCGCAACTGGCGCTGGATGCGGCGCGCGCCAATATGGCGCGCAGCGTGCGGCAGGTGCGCGGCCAGTTCGCGCTGGCCGGGCAGGACGGCGCCACCGTGGCGCTGCGCAAGGTGGACCTGGCCCGCGCCGAGGAGGACGTGGCGCGCCGGTCGACGCTGGCCAAGATCGGCGCCATTCCGGGAGAGGAACTGGTGCACGCGCAGCAGGCCGTGCGCACCGCGCGCGCCGCGCTGGCGGTCGCCAGCGAACAGCTCAAGCGCAACCATGCGCTGATCGACGGCACCACGGTCGAATCGCACCCGGACGTGCAGGCGGCGGCCGTGCAGTTGCGCAACGCCAGCGTGGCGCTTGCGCGCACGAAAGTCGTCGCGCCGGTGGGCGGCGTGGTGACCAAGCGCGGTGTGCAGGTCGGGCAGCGCGTGGCCGCTGGCGCGCCACTGATGTCGGTGGTGCCGCTGGACCACCTGTGGGTCACGGCCAACCTGAAGGAATCGCAACTGCGCAATGTGCGTATTGGCCAGCCTGTCCGGCTGACGACCGACCTGTATGGCGGCGGCGTGGCGTACCACGGCCGCGTGCTCGGCCAGGATGCCGGCACCGGCAGCGCCTTCTCGCTGCTGCCCGCGCAAAATGCCACCGGCAACTGGATCAAGGTAGTGCAGCGCGTGCCGGTGCGGATCGCGCTGGACCCGGCGGAGGTGGCGGCGCAACCGCTGCAACTGGGCCTGTCGATGCGCGTCGAGGTGGACACCGAGACGCGCGACGGCAAACGGCTGGTTGCGGCGCAAGGACAGCCGCAGATCTACACGACCGCGGTGTACGCCGACGAGCTGGCCCAGGCCGACGCGCAGGTGCGCGCCATCATCGACGCCAACCGCTGAGCCCGAGCACCATGTCTCAAGCGAAGCCTCCGGCCGCGCTGCTGCTCGTCATCGGCGCGCTGACGTTCATCGATTTCCTGCAGAACGGCATGGCGACGTTTGGCGCGGCGCCCATCATGGGCGAAATCGGCGCGAGTCCCGAGGAATACACGCATATCGCGCTCGTCTACGCCTGCGTGGCGGTGATGATGATCGCCTTGCAGGGGTGGCTGACACATCGGCTGGGCCTGCGCGCCTACCTGCTGACGTCATTGGCCGCCGCGGGCGCCGGGGCGGCGGTCTGCGCGCTGGCGCAGGACCCGGTGCAATTTTTGCTGGGGCGTGTGCTGATGGCGGCGGGCTGCGCGGCGATGCTCACGTCGTCGCGGCTGACGGTCAACCTGATTCCGCCCAGTCCGGCGCGATTTCTGGGTATCAAGGCCCTGGCGACCGGGCTGTGCGTGGGGACGGCGCTGGCGCCCTGGCTGGCTGCGATGGCGGTCGAGTACGACGGCTGGCCGTTGATGTTCTGGCTGATCGCGGCGCTGTCGCTGCTGGCGATGGCGCCGGTGATGCTGGCCATGCCGGGCCGCGAGGCGGGGTCGGTGCTGTCCGGCAAGGTGCGCCTCGCGCCGATCGCCGCGCTGGGCGCGGGCAGCTTCCTGGTTCTGCATGCCTTGCAGCGCGCCTACTACGACTTCTTCGGCGACGGCGTGCTTTTGGGGCTGTCGGCCGCCGCGGGCGTGGCCGCGCTGGGCTACTTTGTGTGGTCCGAAACGCGCACCGGCGCGCCGCTGTTGCGGCTGGGCGGCATGAAGGAAGTGCGTTTCCTTTGTGGACTGGGCCTGTTCATGGCCTGCTATGTGATGCTTGGCGCCAATGGCTATCTGGTGCCGCTGATGCTGCAACGCGGGCTGGGACAGACCTGGATGACGGCGGGCGAGTTCTTTGCGATGGGACTGGGGGCGGGGGTCATGACCTGGGCCGTCATGTCGCAATTGCTGCCGCGCTGGCCGTCACCGCGCAAGTTCTTCGTGACCGGCTTTCTGGCGCTGGCGGCGTTCGGTGTGTTGATGTCGCGTCTTACGCCCACCGCCAACCTGTGGGCCGACGTGCTGCCGGCGCTGGCCTGCTATGGCGTCTTCATCATGACGCTTATGCCCACAACCGCGATGCAGACCTTTACCGGCTTGACGCGCGATCCGGCGGTGTTCGCGCATGCCCAGCAGGTCAAGAACATGCTGGCGCAGGTTGGCCAGGCGCTGGGCATCATGCTGGCCACCGTCGGCCAGCAGTGGTTCACGTCGCGGCACTACACGGTGCTGCAGACGGGCATCGCGACCGGCAATGCGCATTTCGAAGCCGTGATGGCGCAGTTATCCGCCTACTTTGGGGCGTTGGCGGGGCCGGGGCAGGCCCAGCAGCTTGCCACGGCGCGGATCGCGCAACTGCTGAACGAGCAGGCGGTGCTGCTGGCCAGCCTGGACCATTTCCGGGTGGTGGCGGGCGTGGCGCTGGCGGCAGCGGCCGTCAGCCTGGTGCAGCGGGTGTTCCGCTAGCCTATGTTCCGCGGGACCGCCTTCAGCAGGGCCGGCCGCCGCGCCCCGCGGCGATTCAGTTGTCGCCCAGCTGGGCGATGATCTGCCGCGCCACGTCCGCCAGCGACAGGCCGCCGTCCATTGCCGCGCGTTGCAGGCGTTCGTGCGCGGCCTGCTCGGTCAGGCCGTAACGGCTGATCAAAAGCAGCTTGGCGCGGTCGATGCGCTTTCTTTCGTCAAGCGCGCCGCGCACGCTGTTAAGCGCGTCGTCGGCGCGCTGCATGCGCAGCGTTTGCTCGCGCATCATGTCCAGGATCGACCGTTCCAGTTCGTTGCCCACACCGTCTTCGGGGGGCACGTCAAGGAGGCGGCTTTGCACGCTGAACACCATGCTGGGCGCGCGGCCGCTGGCGTGGTCCGTGTACCGGCTGAGCAGCAGGCGGCGGTCGTCCAGTTCCTGGCGGGTGTCGGCAATGCGGCGCGCGCACTGCTGCGCCAGATCCTGCGCCAATTGCGTCTCGACGGCGCGCATGGCGTCGATGCGCGCTGTGCACAGGTCGAACCACAGCTCGGCCAGGCCGGTGTCCACGCGCTGCGCATCGCTGGTGTGCTGCGCCATATCGCGCATGCGTTGCACCGGCTGCGCCTGCTGCTGAACCTGATCCCACGCCTGTAGCGGCGCGCCTTGCGCATACTGCGTGTAGACGCCGAAGCTGCGCGCCTGGTTCGCCGCCAGACCCAGCATCCGCGCCTTGCGCGCGTCGTCGAACCAGCCGGCGGTAAAGCCCATCACGCCGCAGGCGCGCTCCTGGCCGCTTAGTTCCTTGCCCTGCATGAAATTCAAGAGCGCCACCAAAAGGCGCGTCACACCGGGATCGAGCGATGCGTCGGCGGCCTCGAAGACCACCGCCAGCAGGCTGCCGATCACCTGGGTAAAACGGGCGTCCGCGTCTTCGACCGGCACGCGCCGGTCGCGGACCTCGCGGCGCAAGGCCGGCAGTTCGTCCAGCCGGAAGAGGGCGTAGGCGATGCAGTTGAGCAGGCGCGCCCGGCCGCTAGCGCCTGCGGGATCGGCTTCCAGGCCGTCCAGGAAGGCGCGCACGTCGGCCTCAACGGCTTGCGCATCGCTGGACAGGCCCGCCAGCGCCGGCTCAAGCCGGTCGGCGGGGCTGCACAGGGTCAGGTTGGAGTAGCCGCGCTCTTTTTGCAGCGCGTGCACCAGCGCGCTGATGCGCAGCACCAGATCGCAGGTGGCGGCCAGGGCTTCCAGGCCCTGGAGCTCGCTGCGGCGGGCGGCGAGCAGAAAGCGCAGCGGCGGCGGCATGTGGCGTTCGGCCATCGGAATCTCTATGCGTTATCAATGCGCGGGGCGCCGCGCAACCCTCAGGCCCTGCGGCGTTGCGGGCTCGCCGCGTCCTGCGCGCCGTCCAGCACACCGAACATCCGGCAAGCCGCAACGTCGCCAATGACCAGCACGGCCGGGCTGCGCAACCGGAAGGCCTCGGCATCGGCCGCCATGGCGGTCAGCGTCGAGGCGCAGACCCGCTGGCCGGGCAGCGATGCGCGCTCGATCATCGCGACGGGCGTGTCCGGGGCCATGCCGGCGGCCAGCAACTGGCTGCGCATGTCGTGCACCTTGGCCACGCCCATGTAGACGACCAGCGTCGTGCCGCTGCGCGCCAAACCGGACCAATCGGGCGTCGCGCGGTCCTGCGAATGCGCGGTGATGAGTGTAACGCCCTGGGCCATGCCGCGCTGCGTCAGCGGGATGCCGGCGGACGTGGCCGCGGCCAGCCCTGCCGTGATGCCGTTGACGATGTCACAGGCGACGCCGTGGTCGCTGAGCCACTGCGCTTCCTCGCCGCCGCGGCCGAAGATGCAGGGGTCGCCGCCTTTCAGTCGCGCCACGCGCAGGCCTTGGCGGGCGTAGCGCAGCATCAGGCGCTGGATGAATTCCTGCGGCGTCGAGCGGCAGCCCCCGCGCTTGCCCACATGCACGATGCGCGCGCGCGGGCAGTGCTGCAGGACTTCGGGATTGACCAGGTCATCGACCAGGACCACGTCCGCGCGGCCCAGGGCCTTGACGGCCTTGAGCGTCAGCAGCTCGGGATCGCCAGGGCCGGCGCCGATCAGGGATACGGTGGGGAGGTGGGCGGACATGGTGGGCTCAGTTCAACGGTTGAAGGCAAGTATCACGATCACGATGGCCAGGATCAGGCAGAGGCCCTTCCAGAAGGCGACCGGATTGCGTTCCAGGAGGGGCAGGCGCTCGGTCCCGCGCGTGTCGCCCGGGTGGCGCAGCGCGTGCGTGAATTCGGAAAGCTCGGGCGTGCGGTGCTGCGGATCCGGGTGCAAGGCGCGGCTGAGCACCCCGTCGACCCATGCGGGAATCTCGCGCTCTCGGTCCAGCACCGACACGTACGTCAGGCGCAATTGCGCGGCGCGGCTGCGCGAGCGTGCGACCTCGGCGCCGTAGGGCAGCCGTCCCGACAGCATCTGGTACAGGATCGCGGCCAGCGAATAGATGTCGGACCGCGCGGTGCCGGCTTCGCCCAGGAAATACTCGGGCGCCGCGTACTGGGCGGTGCCCAGCACGGGCATGGCGTCGTCGCCCTCGGCGCCGAGTTCCTGAATGCCCGCCGTGCGCGCCGAGCCCAGGTCGATGATCTTTGCCGTGCCGTCCGGCGTGATGATGATGTTGTCCGGCCGCAGATCCTGATGCACGATCTCCAGCCGGTGAAAGGCCTGCAGACCGCGCGCGACCTGCTCGATGATGGCGATTGCCGATTCCAGTTCGGGGCGCGGGTTGGCGGCCATCCACTGGGTCAGCGTGCGGCCTTCGAGGTATTCGCTGACGGTGTAGAGCGAACGGCGTTGGCGCGTGCGCGGCCAGGCTCGCACGACGTGGCGGCTGTCGATGCGGCGCGCCAGCCATTCCTCGGTCAGCAGGCGCTCCAGGTATGCCGGATCGTGGCGCAGGTCCAGCGACGGGATCTTGATGACCACCGTGTCGCCGCTGTCCAGGTCTTCGGCCTGGTAGACGTGGCTGCGGCTGCTGGCGCGCAGTTCGTCCGTGATGCGAAAGCCTTCGAAGGTCTGGCCGACCTCCAGTAGCGGCGGGCAGGGCAGGCTGCCCGAATACTGGGCGATTTCGCCAGCCTGCCGCGCGGGCAGCGCGTCCACGCGCACGATCTGCACCGTCAGGTTGTCGTCGCTGCCGCGCGCCAGCGCCAGCGCCACCAGTGCGCGGGCGGCGTCGTCCAGGTTGTCCGCGTGCGCGGCGACGGCGTGGCGCAGATCGTCGTCGACCACGTGTTCGTAGACGCCGTCGGTCGCCAGCAGGAACACGTCGCCGGGCTCCACGGCCTGCGTGTGATAGTCGATCTCCAGGTGCGGCGCCAGGCCTAGCGCGCGGCCCAGGTAACTTTTGTCATGCGCGACCCAGACGCGATGGTCTTCGGTCAGCTGCTCCACCGCGCCATCCCGCAGGCGATAGATGCGCGCGTCGCCGATGTGCAGGATGTGCGCCGTGGCGCCCTTGAGCACCATCACGGTCAGCGTGCAGACATAGCCGCTGTCCTGATCCTGCCCGTGGCGCTGGCGGCTCTGCGCGTGCAGCCACGCATTGGCCGCGCTCAGCACCTTTTGCGCGGACTTTTTCACCGACCAGGTTTCGGAGGTGCAGTAGTAGTCTTCCAGGAAGCAGGCCACGGCCGTTTCGCTGGCAATGTGGCTGACGTTGCTGCTGCTGATGCCGTCGGCCAGCGCGATGGCGATGCCCTTGGCGCCCAGCAGCGGTTCGTCCGGCACGCACAGCCCGTGGAAGTCCTGGTTGACGGACTTGACGCCGGGATCGGTGTGCTGGCCCACCGCCACCTTGAGCGAGGCGGCGGGCGCGCCGGGCGTGTAGCTGTCCATGCTTGGCGGGAATCAGCTGAAGCGGCGCTTGGGCGCGGTCTTCATGTGGGTGGTGTAGAGGGTCAGGCCCGTCAGCGAGATGCCGCCGATCAGATTGCCCAGCACCACGGGGATTTCGTTCCAGATCATGTAGTCCATGATCGAGAAATTGCCGCCCATGATCATCGCCGACGGGAACAGGAACATGTTGACGATGGAGTGCTCAAAGCCCATTGCGAAGAACAGCATGACCGGCATCCACATCGCGATGACCTTGCCGCTGACGGTGGTCGAGATCATGGCGCCCACGACGCCCAGCGACACCATCCAGTTGCACAGCACGCCGCGGATGAAGATGGTCAGCATGCCGCCCGCGCCGTATTCCTTGTAGCCCAGCGTACGGTTCTCGCCGATGTGCGAGATGACCTGGCCCACCTTGTTGGGCGGCACCGAAAAGCCGTACGTGAAGACGATGGCCATCAGCACGGCCACCGTCAGCGCACCGAGGAAGTTGCCGATGAACACCAGGCCCCAGTGCTTGAGAATGCCGCCCATCGTGACGCCCGGCCGTTTGTCAAAGAGCGCCAGCGGCGTCAGCACCAACACGCCGGTCAGGAGGTCGAAGCCCATCAGGTACAGGATGCAGAATCCCACCGGAAAGAGCGCGGCGCCCAGGATGGGCGAGTCGGTCTGCACCGTGACGGTGACGGCAAAGACCGCGGCAATCGCCAGGATGGCGCCGGCCATGAAGGCGCGGATAAGAACGTCGCGCGTCGCCATGTAGAGCTTGGATTCGCCCGCGTCCACCATCTTGGTGACGAACTCGGAAGGAGCTAGGTAGGACATGATGTTTCCTGTTGCTTTGCTGAAGGTATGAATGAATCCGGGTATGAATGAATCCGGCGGCGCCCGTCAGGCGATTTCCACCGCGTCGCCGTTAAAGCGCGCCTGCCAGGTCTGCAGGCGTTGTTCCGGGAATTGCACGCAGCTGCCGTCCGCCAGCCGGAAATGCTGCTTGTAGAGCGGGGAGGCAACCACCAGGTCGCCGGCCAGCTGACCGACGATGCTGCGGCCGATCACGTTGGCGCCCGATTTCGGATCGCGGTTCGACACGGCGTACAGCGTCTGGCCCTCGGCGTCCGGCAGATAGAAAAGCGCCACTTGCGCGCCGTCCACCAGCGCCACGACGCCGGAATTGGCCACGAGGTCGCGGCGGTCGCAGGCGTGGCGCCAGACGAGGTGTTGAGCAGGTTGGGCGGCCATCAGACGATCTCCTCAGCAATGGGAATGACGCGTTGCACGGCGGGCGCCGGCGCGGGCCGAGGCTGGCCGCGTTCCTGCACGAACTTGATGTCCGGATCGCCCTGGCTGTCGTTGACGAAGGTGCGAAAGCGCTTGAGTTTCTCGGGGTCGCCCAGTGCGTTGGCCCATTCGCATTCGTAGCGGTCCACCACCAGTTGCATCTGCGCCTCCAGCTCGGCGGCGAGGCCCAGGCTGTCCTCGATGACGACCTGCTTCAGGTAGTCCAGCCCGCCTACCAGCGATACGCGCCACACGGACGTGCGTTGCAGCTTGTCGGCCGTGGGGATGTAGAACATGAGCAGGCGATCGATGTAGCGGATGAGGGTGGCGTCGTCCAGGTCGGTCGCAAACAGCTCCGCGTGGCGCGGACGCATGCCGCCGTTGCCGCACACATACAGGTTCCAGCCGTTCTCGGTGGCGATCACGCCGATGTCCTTGCTCTGCGCCTCGGCGCATTCTCGGGTGCAGCCGGACACGGCGAACTTCAGCTTGTGCGGCGCGCGCAGGCCCTTGTAGCGGTGCTCGATGTCCAGCGCCATTTTCACGCTGTCCTGCACGCCGAAACGGCACCAGGTGCTGCCCACGCAGGACTTCACCGTGCGCGTGGACTTGCCGTAGGCGTGGCCCGTCTCGAAGCCAGCGGCGATCAGTTCCGACCAGATGCCGGGCAGCTCGTGCAGTTGCGCGCCAAACAGGTCGATGCGCTGGCCGCCCGTCACCTTGACGTACAAGTTGTATTTCTTGGCCACGGCGCCGACGGCAATCAGGCCGTCGGGCGTGACCTCGCCGGCGGGCATGCGCGGCACCACGGAATAGGTGCCGTTTTTTTGCATGTTTGCCATGAAGGTGTCATTGGTGTCCTGCAGCGGCACCAGGTGCGGGTCCTGGATGGGCCGGTTCCAGCAGGACGCCAGGATCGAGCCCACCGCGGGCTTGCAGATCTCGCAACCCACGTGGCCGCGGCCGTGGCTGGCCAGCAGTTCGTCGAAGGTCTCGATGCCGTTCACTCGCACGATCGCGTACAGCTCCTGGCGGGTGTAGGCAAAGTGCTCGCACAGGCTCTTGTCGACCACAACGCCGCGGCTGGCCAGTTCGTGCTCGACCACCTGCTTGAGCAGGCCCGCGCAGCCGCCGCAGCCCGAGGCCGCCTTGGTGCAGGCCTTGACGCC